>JBAZID010000014.1 GCA_041651995.1 Sulfuricella sp.
GACCAGCGTCATCGTGTCGGCGGATAATGCGGCGCCGCAGGGCATCGTGGTGCAGGCCATGTTGCAGGCACGCGCGGCCGGGGCCAGGAATTTCCTGATCGCGGTCAAGCATGAGTGAGGCTGCAAGCCTCTCCGCCTTGCATTCCAGGGAAATCCGGATCTGGTGGCCAATGCCGCTGGCGGCAATCATCTGGTTGCTGCTTGTTTGGGGTTTTGCTCATTTCCTGAGCTCTCCCGAGGTCGATGTATCATCGTCAGCGCCGATAGAGGCAAGCTTTGTGGAATTGCCCGAAGCAGCGCCAGCCAGAAGCCCGGATGCGCAGCCCAAAGCCGTGGCCAAAAAAAGCAAAGCCAGGATCCAGCCTCGCCGTGATGCGCCACCCCGCGCCGCCATGCCGGAAAGCAGGCCTGCGATGCCGGAGCCTCCGGCAAGCCCGGAGCCCGCATCAGACCTGGCGCCGCCCACCGACATGATGTCCTACGTCAATGCGGCCAAGGCGCGCCGCCATGCCGCCGAAAGCGCTGCCGCACGGGAAAACGCGGCGGAAACGGCGCGGGAGCGCGGGCCATCGGCTGATGAAATCCGGATGGCGAATATCAAGCGCAATCTCCAGCCACAGGGCACGAACGGCGTGTTTCAAATCATCAGCATGAGTGTCCGGACGGGCAAGTTTTCATTTCGCGGCTGGGCTGGCGATGCCAGCAATGCCCGGCGCGAAGTGATTGAAGTCGATGCCGGTCCGGAGGGTGATGTGGAGCGCGCCATGGTGCGCAGCATGATTGAATTGATTCGCAGATATTACAAAGGGGATTTTAATTGGGAGTCGCAGCGCCTTGGCCGCTCGATTGTCATGTCCGCCCGCATGGAAGATAACGCGGGCCTTGAGGATTTTCTGATGCGTGAGTTTTTTGGGGCGGACAGCGGACTTCACGGGCTTGCATTACGCAAGGATACATTCGCGGCACCGCACCCCCAGAGGCGGTGAAATGCGGTTTTCAAGTTTATGCTTCAAATGGCATGGCACGTTCGATTTCGCCCAGCAAAGCCTGCTGGGCGAGGTCCACCTCTTTCAGCCAGGTTACGGCCAATTCATCCTGCCCGTTGCGTAGAGCCACTTCGAATTCCCTGATTTTTTTGACCAGATCCCCCGCGCCGATGTTGGCGGCCAAGCCCCTGAGCGTATGTGCCAGACGTGCCGCGGCTTCGTGATCGCCCGAAAGATATGCTGCGCGGATGTGCGCAACCGCATCAGCCTGTTTTTCCCGGAACAAGGTCAGTATCTTGCGGTAAAGCGCAACATTGCCGTTGATGCATTCCATGGCCTCATCCGTGTTCACGCCGGCAAGCCGTGGCACACCGGCTTCAGAAAGCGCTGCACCCACATCCTTCTTGTCGTTTCGCGGCGATTGCGGTTTCACCCAGCGCGCCAGAACCAGAAATAACTGTCTGACATTGACCGGCTTGGTGATTTGCTCGTTCATGCCGCTGGCGATGCACTTTTCCCTGTCGCCGAGCAGGGCGTTTGCAGTCATGGCGATAATGGGTATGCCGGCATGGCGCGCACCGGCACGAATTCTCCGGGTGGCTTCGTAGCCGTCCATGACCGGCATCTGGCAATCCATCAGCACGCCATCGTAGCCGGTGCGGCTGATCATTTCCACCGCCTCTGCCCCATTCACGGCGACATCGGCGCGAATGCCCGCGTTGCCGAGAATTGCCAGCGTCAATTCCCGGTTGACCTCGTTATCCTCGACCAGCAGCAGATATGCGCCGCGCAGGCCTTGTTCGCCACCCAGGGCGAGGCTCTGCAAGCGGGGTTCTTCCGGCGTGCCATGCGGCCCGGCTGGTATCCCGAAAGTGGCGCTGAAGAAGAACGTGCTGCCGATGCCGGGCGTGCTTGCCACGCCGATTTCGCCCTCCATCATCGAGACCAGGCGCTTGCTGATGGTCAGTCCCAGGCCGGTGCCGCCGTATTTCCGGGTAGTCGAGTTATCGGCTTGGGTAAAAGGGCTGAAAAGGTGCTGCTGCTGTTCTTCGCTCAAGCCTATCCCGGTATCGGTGACAGCGAAATGCAGGCGCACGCGCCCCGAATCGACGGAGATGCGATGAATGGCAAGAGTGATACTGCCCCGCTCGGTGAACTTGATGGCGTTGTGAATCAGGTTGATCAGGACTTGCCCCAGGCGCAAGGCATCGCCGGTCAGCGTGCCCGGGACGTCACGGCTGATATCGAAGCGCAGCTCGAGGGCTTTTTCCTGCGCTTTTGTGGCGGTGATGGTGGTCACATGCTGTATCACCTGCTCGAGGCTGAAATCGGCTTGTTCCAGCTCCATCTTGCCTGCTTCGACCTTGGAGAAATCCAGGATGTCGTTGATGATTTCAAGCAGGCCATGGGCGGCGGCATCGGCTTTTTCGAGGTAGTTGCGCTGTTTGGGATCGAGCCCGGTGCGTAACGCCAGTTGCGTCATTCCGATGATTGCATTCATCGGCGTGCGGATCTCGTGGCTCATGTTGGCGAGGAAGTCGCTCTTGGCTTGTGTTGCAGTCTCGGCGGCCTCCTTGGCAACGACCAGTTCGCGGTTTGCCCGGGAAAGCTCATCAGTGCGTTGTGCCACCAGACGCTCCAGTTCGTCCTGGTGGGTCTGCAGAGACCGCCTGCCAGCCTCGATCTCCACCAGCAGGGCGTTGAAGTTGCCAACCAGATCGCCGATCTCATTGTCCTCGGCGGGAATCGCGCGCGGAATGAAATCCTGCTGCAAGCGTGCATCGTTCGCTGCTTCCGCCAGTTGGCGGACTGGCAAAATGATGCGGTTGAGAAAGCGCAAGGCCAGGATCAGGGCCAGAATCCCGGCACTGAGGCCGGCGAAGAAGGTCGTCGCAATTGTGCCGAGGTAGGCGTGCCAAAAGTCGTCGAGACGCGCCTGAAGGTAGACGGAGCCGATGAGAGAATCGTCGACCAGAATGGGCAAATGCAGCGTGACCGTGTTCGCCAGCGGCACGATATCCGCTGTGGAGGGTACGATGGCATGCGCATCCGGAGGAAGCAGCTTGTGGATACCGTAGCTGGCCAGGCGGGGACCCTCGTCCAGGTAGAGCGCGGCGGCCTGGATCTCCGGGTAAGCCTCGAACATCCTCAGAACCTCGTGCGCGGCCTTGGCATCGCGGAAGGCGACCGCCGCGCTGGCGGCAGTGCCGGCCGCATTGGCGGCGGCGGTCAAGGTGCGCTGCATATCCCTGCGCTGGTTGTCGAGCGTGAGCGCGGCGTCAGTGAGGAGCGCCAGGCCGATACCAAAAAAGGCAGCCGCGAGGATCAGCCGGACAAAGGGATAGCGGATCGACCGGCGATCGAGGATCGAACCGGTGCGCGGCAGCTTATTCATGGACATGGCGCGCCAGGAGCAACAACTGGGGTGAGAAGCGGAAGCCGGCGCGCCGCCCTTCCGCCAGGTTGATGTCAAACCGGGTGCCGTCTTCCCGCAGGGCAATTTCGATCATCCCGCCGTCCCGCGCGAAGCCCGGATAGGCGCTGATCGTGAGTGTGCGGGGAAGGGCGCGTTGCTCGATTGCCGCATGCCACCGCTGGCTCGAATCGACATAAAGCACATGGCAGCCATCGCCCCGTCCGGCGAGGTTGGCAACAACCAGTTCGCGGCTCAATACCTTGCGGCCGGAAAGTTCGGCCAGGGCTGCTGCCTGCCGTGGGTCCCCGACTGCGATACACAGGCGTATCTGCTGGGTGTTGGCGATTGCTTCAGGCGGGAACTCGGTGAACTTGAGGAAATTGAAAACCATCGCCGCACGCAAGGATTGCTCGTTCGGCATGTTCTGTGCCGTGGCCGGCTGGCAGGCCAGCGCAGCCAAAAGCAGGAGAGCATGGGCAAGGCGGTGCCTGCCGAAGAAGCTCATCAGAACAAGCATCATCCTGACCGGCCAGGTGCGCGGCATGGAATGCGGGTCAGCGGGGAAGGCGCGCGGCAATCAGGATTCCATATCCCGTTGGGGCAGGGTTTTTCGTTTCTCATTGCGCAATGCTATCATCATTTTTGTGGGGTGTTGCCTGCGATGGCCATGGCTAAAACCTGTAGCGTATTTCTGCATGGAAACTTCGCCCGGGCAGCGGCAGATTGCCGGGGAGAGATCTGCTGGAATATTCCCGCGCATCCACGTCAAACAGATTGCGCATGGATGCGGCAAACTCCCAGTCCCGGCGGCGGGAATAACGAAGCGTGGTATCCACCAGGGTATACGCGTCTATTGGCGAACGTGAGTCACCGGCAGGAAGCGGGCGATTGCCGATCCAGTTGGCCTGCATGTTCCAGTTCCAATGAGGCAGGAACGCCCAGTCCGTGCGAAGGTAGGCGGTTTGTTTGGGTACGGTGTTGAATGGAGAATTGCTGTCATTGCGGCTGGTCAGGTTGCCGGAAACCCTCAGGGTCTTGGTTGCTTGCCACATGGCCTCCAGTTCAACACCGCGAGACGTGTTGCTGCCCATGTTCTGGTACTGGTATTGTTTTGACGGATCGGTGGTGATGAGATCGGACTGTTCGAACTGGTAAAAGCCCAGGCCCAGCTTCAAGTCCTTCGAAGCCAGGTAGGAAAATGACAGGTCCCAGGTCTGGGTTTTTTCCGGAGCGAGATCGGGATTGGGTCTGGAGGCAGCGGTCAGGGCGAAAAGCTCCAGATAGGAGGGCGCCCGGAACGCCTCGCCGTACAACAGCTTCGTCGTGAGCCTGTCCGTGCTCTGCCAGACCAGGGCCAGGCGCGGATTCAGCGAGCCGCCGAAGTCGGAGTAATGGTCATAACGCGCCCCGGCAGTCAGTTCCACGTTCTGTGCGAGGGTCCATATGTCCTGGAGAAACAGGTAATGTATCCGGCGGGTCTTTTCCGGCGCAAAGGCATAGGGGGAGTCCGAGACATTGACCAGCGGCCCGCCAGCCGGAAGCGGGTTTCCGTCAGGCCCCGTTCCCAGATTGATGAATTGTTCGACAAAATACAGATTTTCCGAGTTGTATCCTCCGCCCAGGCGGATGGCATGCGTCTTCAGGCCGGTATACAGGCCGCTGCCCTCAACAGCAAAGCCGCGTTCAGCAGATCTCATCTGATTGATAAAGCCGTCTGGATAGGTGCCTGTAGCGTCGGTATAGCCCGCCGGGTACTCCTGAAACCCGTCGCCTGAAGTGTAGTCGAGGTGGAAATAACGAAGTTCAGTATTCAGGCTCCAGTCCTGGGTGAACTCATCATTGTTGTAAAACAGCGCGATGCTGGACCGGCTGTCGCTTCCGCGGGTCAGCGGATCCAGTACGGAGGCGCCCGTCAGCCCGATCTCCACATTGCTGTGGCGCAAATGGTCGGCAAGCAGGCGCCAGTTGCCCCTGGCCATGGAGAAACGGATATCCGTGCCGTCCCAGCCGTAGCGGGCGTGGCCTGGAGCGTAAGATATCCGGGTGCCAAAGGCATTGTCCCTGGCTGTCTGGCCATCCACTGCAATATACGGGTTGTGGCCATCGGTGTGCGACTGTTCAGCCGTAAAGCCGATATCAAAACCGTTCCATTCCCCGCCGTGCTGCACCCAGCCCGCCCGCGTGTCGAAACTGCCTGCACGCACGCCAGCTTCGGATTGCGTGATTTTCCCCGCGGTTTTGGTGATGACATTGATCACGCCAGCCGAGGCGTCCGAGCCGAACAGGGCGGAGCCGGGGCCGCGGATGATTTCAACCCGTTCGATCATGCTCGTCGTCAGGCCTTTCCAGAAAATGCTGGAAGACCACACCAGGTCTTTTACGGGTGAGCCGTTCACCATCAGCAGGGTGTGAGTGGGGGCGGCGCCGCGCATTGTCACCTGTGGCCTGAACCCGAACAGGTTGGCCCTGATGTAAATGCCGGGTACGGTTTGCAGGATCTCCGTGAGATTGGTCGCGCCGGTGGCCCTGATGTCTTCCGCCGTGATGACCGAGACCACGGACGGCGCCTTGGCAAGCGCCTGTTCCGTATTGGTGGATATCTTGATTTTGGTCCTTGTCAGCTCTTCCAGGCTTAATGACAGCAATTGATCCATTCCTGAACCGGTATCGGCATGGGCGGTTAACGCAAGGAATAGCCCAAGAAACGGCATCACTGGGGTAAGTATCTTCATGTTTCTCTTCATTCCCTTGTCGTCACTTCTCTTTTGCTTTTCTTAATGCCTGCCGGACGATATTACGTGGAGGCAATTCCGGAAGGCCCGAATCGGAATCCCCTTGGGACAACGGCCACTTGTTCAGTGGTTCCTTTTCAGATCATGCAGCTCTTTGCGCAACTGCTCAAATACAGGTTTTTTCGGCATTCCTTCTTGTTGCATCCCGGCGTGTATTTGCCTTAAACGCTCGGCAAAATCCTCAAAACCATAAACAGCCATCATGCCGCGCAATTGATGCAGCTTTTTTGAAATGGCTTCGGGTTCGCCGGAAGTTTCCAGTTCTCGCAGCATGGCGTCAGCGTAGGCAAACATTTTTGGAAACAGGTTTGCCAGAGGGTGTGGAGCCGGTTCAGCAGGCTGAAGCAGTTGCAATGCATTCATCAGGTCTTTTTGCTTCAGCGGTTTTGCCAGATAAGCGCTGGCGCCGGCATCCAGAATGCGTTGCCTGTCCCCGGGAAAGTCGCTGGAGGTGACGGCCAGAATCAGGGTTCCGGGTAGAAGCTGCTCCTGCTCCCATTTTCGCATCCCGGCCATGGTGTCATAGCCGTCAAGCCCGGGCATTTCAATGTCCAGCAGCACGGCATCGTAGCGATACCGCTTGAACAGATTCAATGCGGCAAATCCATCCGCGGCTTCGTCGATATGTTGCGCGGCACACTCCAAATGTATCCTGAATATGTCCCTGTTGAGCTCAACGTCATCCACCACCAGTGCCCGTACAAGTTTCAGGCCGGGCGTGAGGTGCTGATCAGCGGAAAAAGGGGGGTGTGAATTTGTCATGAAACACCTCCCCTTTTTGTGCGGATTAACATGGCTTATTATGATGAACCAGGGCAGAAAGTGAGGCTGGAAAAATCATGAATACAGTATCGCCCTGATCAAGCAATAAATTGATCTGTATAAGATTTTAGTTTGAAATCAGCTTGAATGCGTGCCCGTGAAAAAATTATTTTTTCGCACGGAATAACGGGTCAGGATTCATCGGAAGGCGTCTTGCCCCGGGCCAGAAAATCAATGCGGTTCCCTAGCAGCCTGTCGGACTTAAAGGAAATCGGCTGCAAATTCGCCTGGACGATCCATATTTCGCCGCTTTTTTGGGCAATAGAATGACTATTGCCCGGCAAAACCAACAAAATCTGTCTTCGCCCAGCCAAATTTTCGCTTCGATTCTTCAAGTCCGGCAGGCTGCTAGCCGTTCATGCTTCGGTCTCCGGAAGGCGAATGGTGTACTGGCCGGATTTTTCGTCACGCATCAGCACGAGAAGTCCCTGTTTCTGCGCGCCCTCAACCAGATCCTTGAATGAGCGGAAGCCATAGAATGACTCGGTAAAGCCGGGCCTGCGCCGTTGCATGGTGGTCTTGACCAGCGAGCCCCAGATTTTTTCATCCGATCCGCGTTCCGAGATCAGCCCTTCAACTGTTTCAACCAGGAAATCCAGCGCTTCCTGGCGCTTGTTTTCCTCCCGTTTTGCTTCGGTGGGCTTCGCCTCTCCGGCTGCTGATTTGGCTGGGGTCTTGGCGGCGCTCTGTTTCTTTTTCTTTTTGCTCTCCTGCTCGCGCACCAGGTCGTCGTAAAAAATAAACTCGTCGCAATTGGCACTCAACAGGTCCGAGGTCGAATCCTTCACGCCGATGCCGATTACATGCTTGTTGTTTTCACGCAGCTTGGACACCAGCGGCGAGAAATCCGAATCGCCGCTGATGATGACAAAGGTGTCCACGTGGGCCTTGGTATAGCAAAGATCGAGTGCGTCAACAACCATGCGGATGTCGGCCGAGTTCTTGCCCGACTGGCGCACATGCGGGATTTCGATCAGTTCGAAGGCCGCCTCATGCATGGTGGCCTTGAATTCCTTGTAGCGATCCCAGTCGCAATAGGCTTTCTTGACCACGATGCTGCCCTTGAGCAGCAGGCGTTCCAGCACCTTCTTGATATCGAACTGCGCGTACTTGGCGTCGCGAACACCCAGCGCGATATTCTCGAAATCGCAGAATAACGCCATGTTGGTGATTTCAGACTGGCTCGCCATCGTGAACTCCTTTGGAAAATTGTGAGTGCTGGCTGCTATTCTTGATGACATTCGTTCAGAGCGCAAATCCGATTATCCGGATTGCATGTGTCGTGGCCGCAGCAAGGGGTTTTCCGCCAGAATGGGCAATCGGCTGGCACGGTAACCGGCATGCAGATGAGCTGGTTGAGGCTTTGGTGAGCGCCCGGAAACATGGCATCTGAATGTCGAAAATTTTTACAGTGTGGCTTGAGTGTTTTTTATGTGAGCTCACGAAGGCTTTGCCTGATGTGCGTAACATACTGTAATTAAATGTAATTAATGTTTAATCTTTTTTTCTGGCATGGGTGATGCTTGGCAGTGAATAAAGGCAGAACGATAGGGAAATTAAAAATCGTGTCTGGCCCCATTCGGCATTAAACCTGGTGAGGAGATAATAATGAAAACAAAACTTTTAGCCGCGGCACTCGGTGCAAGTCTGTCGTTGGCGGCGATTTCTGCAAACGCCACGCACACGGTGTATTTCGGGGAAGATCTTGGCGTGGGTGAAGGGACGCCCCTGGCATTTCATCCCAATGCTGACGCGGCTCGCGCCAGCTTTTTCAGCCAACTGGTTGGCGTTGGAACGGAATCGCTGGAAACGTTTGCGGATGGCACTTCCGGGCCTTTGGCCATTAGTTTCCCAGGCTTCGGTACCGCTACTCTTGGAGGAACTGGCTCTGTTAACACCGTGCTAAGCGGCACTAACGGTGTCGGTCGTTATCCCATCAGCGGCGTCAACTACTGGGAAGGCAGCGGGGTATTCACCATCGTGTTTAGCGCGCCAGTGGCGGCCTTCGGCTTCTATGGAATTGATATCGGGGATTATGGCGGCCAGGTGACGGCAACACTGGGCGGCGGCAGCACCGAGACATACAATATCCCCAACACGATTTATGGCTCAGGCGGCGGGGTGCTGTACTGGGGCATCATCGATACGGTGAACACCTTTACGAGCTTGACTTTCGGCAATACGGCAGGGGGAACGGACTACTTCGGATTTGACGATTTTAGCGTCGGCGGGGTCGAACAGGTGCATGTTCCGGAACCGGCAAGTCTCGCACTCATGGCGGTTGGCCTTGCTGGCCTGGCGGCTTTGCGGCGCAGGAAAAGTTATCCCGTAGCTTGACTTGACCTTGTTTGGTTTGCGGGCCGCATGATCCGGTTTGGATCGTGCGGCTTTTTTGATCCAGAGTTGTTGTCAGTAGCTTTGGGCCGGCACTTTTTTAAATTTGCATATCCATGGAATTAAGCGCATAGTTCGCGCCTGCGATCTTCAAGTCGTGTCGTTGCTGTTTGATTCAGTGCCCCGAATTCTCAGGTATTTCTTCCTTCATCATCCCGCTGTCTTGGTCTTCGCCTTCAAGGGCATTCCCCTTTTATTTACGTTTATTAAGGATATCAAGACATGGCAACAGGTACTGTCAAATGGTTCAACGATGCAAAAGGCTTTGGCTTTGTGACCCCCGATGGTGGTGGTGACGATCTTTTCGTGCATTTTTCCGCAATCCAGGGTGATGGCTTCAAAACCCTGCAGGAAAATCAGCGCGTGAGCTTCGATGCCACGACCGGCCCCAAAGGGCCACAAGCCTCAAATATTCGCGCTGCTGAATAAATTACAGCGCTCTTGGGATTGAGAGATCAATCTCACCGGAAAAACCCGGTATTCCCGGGTTTTTCCGATTTTTCTCTGGAGACAAACCATTGGCGAAAGAAGAACTAATTGAAATGAATGGCGTGGTAGACGAAGTTCTGCCCGATTCACGTTTTCGCGTTACGCTTGAAAATGGCCACAAGCTGGTTGCTTATACGGCTGGCAAGATGCGCAAGAACCATATTCGAATTATTGCAGGCGACAAGATCACCATTGAACTGTCGCCTTACGATATCAGCAATGGGCGGATCACTTTCCGTCACATCGAGGGGCGCCCCGCTGCGACTCCCCGGCGCCGTGCTTTCTGAGCACAAACAGCGCCAGAAAGTGAGCAACTAAAAAAAGGCGCTGCGGCGCCTTTTTTGTGGCCGCCAAGCCACCGGCTGCGGCAGTTTCTTACCTGCTTTGCCAAAGAAAAATACAGTCAATCCCTCATAGGTATATTCACTCCTGGCGCGTAGTTTGGAATTATCTAAAACAGCAACAGGAGACTGACATGAGCGGCCAAATCCAGATCAAAATCGACCAAGACCTCTACGACCGGCTGATGCTGCTCATGGTGCCTCCCATCAGTGACGCCAATGCGGTAATCAGGGAGCTGTTGATTCTGGACGGGCGAACCGGCCGGTCAGCTGCTGAACTGGCCGCCAGCGAACAGCACTACACTTATGAACAGGAACTCGAGCGCTCCAGCATGGGGGTTTACGATTGCGGCGGGGGGACCTGAGCCTGCATGCATTCGTCAGTCAGCTGTAACGGTAGGGGGTTACCAGGCCTGCTGATAAATTTGCCGATACAGCTTGCGCATGTTTTCCAGTTGCGTTGCATCGGGCGGGGTGGCACCGTAGCGCGCATCCTCGAACAGACGGGTCAAATCGCCGAGCTCCGGGCGCAGGTCGTCGAGCAGGGCGCACAAATGGGCGAGGTATTCTCGGGTGGTGTCGGAGCGGCCACGGGGCATGTCGCCGAGGGCGAAAACGCGCTCCATGGCGGCATACAGTTGCCGGGCGCCGTGTGCGCCACCAGCGTGGAAACCCAGCATGCCATAGCGCAGATAATCGAAGCGGGTGCGCAGCCAGGTGCCGGCCCTGGCCTCGCGCAGCAGCAACCACAGGGCGATGAGCAGGGCGAGCAGGGCGAACCAGAGCAAGCCGGATATCACCGCGTCCCGGTGCTCCTTGAGCCACTTTTTCAGGGCCTCCCACAGATCGGTCAGTTGCTTCATTACCGGGGCCATGATCTTGCCGGTTTGCTCGGAAAGGTCTGCCATTCCGTTGATGATGTTGGCCTGCCAGCCGGGCATGCCGGGTCTTGCGGCGGCCTTGCGCAAGAGGCCGTATTTTGGGACTACCCCAGCCTGGCGCGGATGGCCTCGAATTCCATCCGGTAGCGGGTTGCCAGCGTGCTGGCCGTGCGCTTTAGCGCAGCCGGGTCTGCCGCCATGGCCGCGCCGAGGCCCTGGCCAATGCCCGGCACTGCAACCGTGCCGGGCATGCCCGGCATTTCCCAGGTGCTGGCGTAGGCTGCCTGCTTGGTTTGCGGGCTGGTTTCAGCCGGATGACGCAGGTTGACGCGCGGCAGGGCGAATGCCATGGCGACGATCCTGCCGTGCAGGCTGCTGCCGCAATAGGCGCGGCTGTGGGCGATGAGGGCGCAGATGTCCCACAACTGGAGCGAGGTGAATATTTGTACGGCGCTGGAGCGCATGCGGGCTGCGCAGCGCTGGTAGCAGACCAGCTCGTCATGCCAGGGCGCTGCGCCGGCACGGAAAAACACCACGCCCAGCCCGCTTTCATGGCTGATCTGGTCCAGCTGGGCGGCGATCTCCGAAAGAGTGGCGTCATCGCCGAATTCGGCGCTGAACTGCACCGCGATATAGCCTTGCGGCAGTGAGTCGAGAATCCGCGCAGTCTCGCCTGCACGGGCATGGCGGCGGATTTCCTCGCCGAACAGCCCGGCCACCATGACCGCCGGGTCGGGCATGAGGCGGGCCTCTATGCCTGCTGCAGCGAGACCGGAAAGCGTGACCTTGTCACGCACTCCGACCTGGTCAGCTTCTTTCAGCTTGGCCTCAACTTCCGCACGGAAAGGCGCATCACGGCTGGCCAGATCGATTCCGCCGACACCGTTGTAAATCACGCTGGCCACGCCGGGAAAAAGCCGCCTTGCAACGGCATAAGGCGCAAGGACGCCGATTCCCAGCATGCCCTGTGCCCATTTCTGCTTTTCCGCTGCATGGGCGTCGAGGCGAGCGATGATGGCCTGCGCCTGCTCCGGCGCTTGCAGCATGACTGCGGCCTGCCAGGCATCGCAGGTGAGCAGTTCGCCGCCAGCGTGGAAAATATTTATCGGGTGATTTCCCATCTCCAGGGCAAGCTGGGCCAGCGCCCTGACCTGATGCCCGCCATAGGGGCGCATGTCGCGTTCCGCCAGGCCGGCGAAAATCAGGTTTTTACCAGGCAGCAGGGCCGCAGTGATATGCGGAAACAGCAGGTCGCCAACATTGTGGCGGTCGAAAGCGCCAAACAGAATGGTGGGGGCAAGGGATTCCATGGGATGAATCATATTCCCATTTTATTCAGGTATTAAGCAGGCGCTGCCCGTGAATATTGAATGCGCATTGCGCATGACAGTTTGGGTGCCGGGCGGGTGTGGGGGAGCTGGAATAGGTGGAAATTCGCTAGCAGGTGTTGCAAAGCTAACATCCGGATTTGCTCTGCAAGCTTGCGTTTGTTTTCAAGAGAAGTCATTGTTCAACATTTTTTAACAGCTTAATGGGTCGTGCTGCGGCTGTTTTTATGTCAGCATATCGCCTGAATTTTCTCAACCCATTCTTTAACCAACCATAGATAGGCAAACTTATGAAATTGATTCTTCTTGGCGCCCCGGGCGCAGGCAAAGGTACTGTGGCCAAGCTGCTCACCCAGCTGGACGGTTCTGTGCAGATTTCCACTGGTGATATCCTCCGCGCAGCCGTGGCTGCCGGCACCGAACTCGGCAAGAAAGCCGAAGCTGCGATGAAAGCAGGCGACCTGGTTTCCGACGACCTCATCATGGGCATCATGAGCGAGCGCCTGAAACAGGACGATTGCAAGAATGGTTATCTGCTCGACGGTTTTCCACGCACCATTCCCCAGGCTGAAGCGTTGACGAAGATGCTGGCCGATATGGGCGAGAAGCTCGACGCCGTGGTGAACATCGACGTGCCGCGCGACGTGATCCTGGACCGCCTGACGACCCGTCGCACCTGCACCAAGTGCAATGCGATCTACAACGTCAAATCCACCCCGCCCAAAGTCGAAGGCGTGTGCGACAAGTGCGGCGGCCCCGTGGTACAGCGCGACGACGAAACCGAACAAGCTATCGGTAACCGTCTCGATGTGTACAACCAGAAGACTGCTCCGCTGGCCAGCTTCTACGAGAAGGCAGGCATGCTCATGACCGTGACTGCGACTTCCAGCGATACCGTGATCGCCGCTATCAAGAGCAAGCTCGGTATCAAGTAAGCGTAAGCTTTCGAAATCCGAAGCAGAATTCTTCTGCGGACAAAGCCCCCACACGTTGGGGGCTTTGTTTTTTTCGTCACCCTCGAGCACTCCTGCACCGGCCATCAATAATCAGCGAAGCGCACCAAGTCCCATATTCACCACATGCGGCCTGTCCGTAAATCCCAATATTCAGGCGTTTGGCATGTATTGATGCGGGCTAAGCTGCATGGTTTAAAACTGCGACAAGGCTCATGCCGGAAAGAATGAACTCCCCCCACCCTGTGCGATAATATCGCCCTCATGTCTTCCATCCATCTTCTATCCGACCTCCTCATCAACCAGATCGCTGCCGGCGAGGTGGTCGAGCGCCCGGCCTCGGCCCTCAAGGAGCTGCTGGAAAACAGCCTGGATGCGGGTAGCGGCGAGATTTCGGTGCTATTGCAGCAGGGCGGGGTGAAATCCCTGCGCGTCGCGGACAATGGTGCCGGCATCACGCGCGACGAGCTGCGTCTGGCGCTGTCGCGCCACGCCACCAGCAAGATCGCCAGCCTCGATGATCTGGAAAGCGTGAAGAGCCTGGGATTCCGCGGCGAGGCGCTGGCCAGCATCGCGGCGATTTCGCGCCTGGCGCTCACCAGCCGCAGGCAGGGCGAGCGCCATGCCTGGCGCATGGAGGCCGCCGGAGGCGATCTTTCCGGTTTGCAGCCGGCAGCGCTGGAGGCCGGGACGGTGGTGGAAATGCAGGATATCTATTTCAACACCCCGGCGCGGCGCAAATTCCTCAAGACCGAGGCGACCGAGTACGCGCACTGCGAGGAAGCCCTGCGCCGCATGGCCATCAGCCGCCCCGATGTGGCTTTTGGCCTGCAGCATAACGGGCGCAAGATCTGGCAACTGGCTCCATCGAGACTGGTGCAGCGCGCGGCGGCGGTGCTGGGCGAAGAATTTGCAGCGGCGTCGGTGCAGCTGGATGAGCGCGCGGGCGGACTGCGCCTGCACGGCCTGGCGGGACTGCCGGGTTTTACCCGCGGCAGCCGCGATGCGCAATATGTCTATGTCAATGGCCGCTTCGTGCGCGACAAGCTGGTTTCTCACGCGATTCGGGAAGCCTACAAGGACATCCTGCACCACGACCGTCACCCGGCCTTCGTGCTGTTCATCGAACTGGAGCCGGAAATGGTGGATGTCAACGTCCATCCCAGCAAGATCGAGGTGCGCTTCCGCGAATCGCGCGCGGTGCATCAGCTGATCTACCACGCGCTCAACAAGGCGCTGGCGGCGCCCATTGCCGCGCGCCAGGCGGGGCCGTCATCCGCTCCTCAGGCTAGCGGGTATGCGCCGCCACCCACCTATGCCACGCAGACGCGCATGTCCCTGGGCGTGGAGGAGCGCAGCAATCTTTATCACACCCTGTTCGGGCAGATTGCCCGCCCCGAGCCGGCCTTCAGCGCGCCCGAAGCACAGCCCGAGCCGGAAGTGCCGCCGCTGGGCTATGCCCTGGCCCAGCTGCATGGCGTGTACATCCTGGCGCAGAGCGTGCGCGGCCTGATCATTGTGGATATGCACGCGGCGCACGAGCGGGTCACATACGAGCGGCTCAAGGTGGCGATGGAACAGCATGCCATGAGCGCGCAGCCGCTGCTGATCCCGGTGTCCTTCCACGCCACGCAGCTCGAAGTGGCCGCCGCCGGGGAAAGCCGGGAAGCCCTGGGCGAGCTGGGCTTCGAGCTGGCCGTGCTTTCACCCACCACGCTGGCGGTGCGCGCGGTGCCGGTGCTGTTGCAGGACTCCGACCCGGTGCTGCTGGCGCGCGACGTGCTCAAGGAAGTCCGCGAATACGGCGCCAGCCGGGTGGTGACCGAGCGCCGCAACGAACTGCTCGCCACCATGGCCTGCCACGCCTCGGTGCGCGCCAACCGCAGGCTCGGCGTGCCGGAAATGAACGCCCTCTTGCGCGAGATGGAAGCCACCGAGCGCGCCGACCAGTGCAATCATGGCCGCCCCACCTGGCGCGAAATTTCCATGCAGGAGCTGGACCAGCTGTTCATGCGCGGCAAATGAGGCTGAAAACTTTTGCTCTAAACCACGGAGGACACGGAGAGCACGGAGAAAAGCGATCTTGGTTTTTTATGGACGGACCCAAGAGCAGAGTGCCAGGTATTGTGCAAGCTAAAGTTTTTTCTCCGTGCTCTCCGTGTCCTCCGTGGTTAATTGAGTTTTTTGAATGAACCAACACCCCCCCGCCATTTTTCTCATGGGCCCTACCGCCAGCGGCAAGACCGGGGTGGCGGTGGAGCTGGTGCAGCACCTGCCGGTGGAGATCATCAGCGTGGATTCGGCGCTGGTGTACCGCGACATGAATATCGGCACCGCCAAGCCCGATGCGGCCACGCTGGCCGTGGCCCCGCACCATCTGATCGACGTCATCGACCCGGCCCGGAGCTATTCGGCCGCGCAATTCCGCAGCGATGCGCTGCGCCTGATGGCGGAGATCACGGCGCGCGGCAACATACCCTTGCTGGTGGGTGGCACCATGCTGTATTTCAAGGCGCTGCGCGAGGGGCTGAACGATCTGCCGCAGGCCGACCCGGCGCTGCGCGCGGAGCTCGAAGCGCGCGCGCGGCAGGAGGGCTGGCCGGCCCTGCACCGGGAGCTGGCGCGCCTCGACCCGGAGACGGCGGCGCGACTGCAGCCAGCCGATGCGCAACGCATCCAGCGCGCGCTGGAAGTCTGTCTGCTCAGCGGCACGGCAATGTCAGAGCTGCTGGCGCACGAACCGCAGGCCGGACTGCCCTATCGCCTGCTGCAACTGGCATTGCTGCCGGGCGACCGGGCGGTGCTGCATGAGCGCATTGCCCAGCGCTTCGACGCCATGCTGCAGCAGGGTTTGCTCGGGGAGCTGGAATTTCTCAGGCAGCGCTATGTGCTGACGCCGGACCTGCCCTCCATGCGCTGCGTCGGCTACCGCCAGGCGTGGCAGCATCTGGAGGGCAAATGCAATGCCGCTGAACTGCGTGAGCTGGGGATCATCGCCACCCGCCAGCTGGCGAAGCGCCAGCTGACCTGGCTCAGGGGGATGGAAGGGGTGACGGAGTTCGATTGCCTGGCTGCTGATCTGGCAGGGCGGGTGCGCAGCCATATCTCAACTGTAATTTCCTGATAGCCGATTTACTTTAAGCCCGGCAGGCCCGGGCATGCGGTAACACACTGTTACAACCGGGTGCGTCAAGGAAATGTCTGCGCAACACCTGCTCTTCATCATGTCCGCATCAGGAACACGACCTGATCACGGCAATCTATCCAAACCAACAGGAGTCAATGATGAATAACAGAAAGTTTTTTTACAACGCGGCATTGGTTTTCGGTCTTGCTGCCTCTGGAGCCAGTTTTGCAGATGAAACTGTCACGGTAGATCCTTCCCGCATGACCCAACAGGAGCGCGAGGCTTATCGTGTTGAAAAGCAATCCAGCATGACTCAGCAGGAGCGCGAGGCCTATCGCACGGAGAAGCAGGCAAGCATGACGCCTGAGCAACGCGCCGAAATGCAGGCTTCCCATAGCCAGGGCGGTAGTGCCCAGGGACAAGGCACCATGGCGCGCGACGGTTCCGGAACGGGCGGACAATATGGCAAGGGCGGCGGCATGGGCGGGGGTCAAGGCGGTGGCCGGGGACGGCACTGATTATTAACCTGGCCCTTAAATATCCGGGGGTGCAGGAGGCCCGTCCCGGGCCGATCCAAGAGGCCAATCGCGGCCAACCTCCTTCCCAACCTTCCCCCTCAAGCGGGGGAAGGGGCGATCGTTTCCCCTCCCCTTTGCGGGAGGGGAGGGCTGGCGCCGCTCCTGCCCGCGAATTTAAGGCCGGGTTAATAACAGCTTCTGAGCTGACTGAAGGGTGAAGGGCTCCCCGGCGGCGAGGAGCCCTTTTTTTACCGGGTAAGCGTCAGCCGCGCCTCGGTGCCGCCGCCTTCGCGCGCCAGCAGCTCGATTTTCCAGCCATTGGCTTCCGCCAGCTGGCGGGCGATGGCGAGCCCCAGGCCGCTGCCGCCGGTGGTGACGCTGCGCGAGGATTCCAGGCGGTAGAAGGGGCGGAATACGCTTTCCAGTTGTTCGGGCGGGATGCCCGGCCCGCGGTCGAGCACCTGGATCACGCTGGCCTGGGGATGGCATTCGCAGATTAGCGTGATGGGTTTCCCCGCGCCATAGCGCACGGCATTGCCGACCAGGTTGCCGAGGATGCGGCGCAATGCCATGGGGCCGGCCGGGCGCAGGCACGCTGCCTGCGCTTGCCATTCCACCTCGGTGCCTTCATTCCTGGCGTGGTCCGCCAGTTCCTGCAGCAGCTGGCTGAGATCGATCTCCTGTTCCGCTTCCTTTTCCAGACCACGGCTGAGCGCCAGGAACTCGCCGATGAGGCGGTTCATTTCTTCCATGTCGCGGCGCAGCCGGTCGATGTTTTTCGGATCGCTGTCCTCGGGCAGCATTTCCAGCGCCAGGCGCATGCGCGCCAGCGGCGTGCGCAGGTCATGGGAAACGCCCGCCAGCAGGGTGGTACGGTTGGCCAGCAGTTCCTTGACCTGGAACGCCATGCGATTGAAGGTCCGGGCCAGGCTGGCGAGTTCTTCAGGGCCGGTTTCAGGCAGGCTTTCCGGGGTGTTGCCCTGGCCGATGCGCGTGGCTGCTTCGGAGAGCCGCGCCAGCGGACGGGTGATGCGCCGTGCCAGGATGACGGCAGTGATCAGGGTGAGCGCAACGGTCGCGGCCAGTATCAGCAACACGGCCAGTGGAGGGCGAATACCGAGGTGCTCCTTGGGAAAGCCGATGCGGAGCAGGTAACCACCGCTGGGGATCTCGACCCAGAACCACTGTTGTTCCCATTGCGTGGTCTTGACCTCGATCGCTTCTCCGGTGCGTGCTTCAAGCGCGTTCTCCAGCAACGCCAGATAGGGGAGGAAGTCATGGCTGACTTCCGGCAGGGGGGTGGTGGCACGGAACAGCCAGAGATTGTGGCGCTGAGCCAGCTCGATTTCGAAATCCTCGCGGGTCTGCGGCGGCAATTCCACCCAGGTCTGGGCGGATAACACCATGAGCGAGGCCAGGTCATCCGCGGAACGCTTGGCGATGGGTAGCATGACGTAATACGAGGCTGCGCCCAGGGAGATCAGCTGGAATACGATCAGGGCGGTGGCGACGGTGGCGGCTGTGCTGCGGAACAGGCTGCGGCGCTTGATCCAGGAAATGCCAGCGGGCATCAGGATGCCTTGCCCTGCGGGGAAAACAGATAACCTTCTCCCCATACAGTGCGGATATAGACCGGGGCAGCCGGGTCTTCCTCGATCTTGCGCCGCAGCCGCGTCACCCGGACATCGATGCTGCGGTCGAAGGGCGTGCGTTCGTAACCCTTGATCAGGTCCATCAGCAGATCCCGGCTCAGGACGCGGTTGGGATGCTCGACAAAAATCCGCAGCAGGTTGAACTCCCCGGAGGTGAGCGCAACTTCCTCTTCGTTGAGCGCCAACTGGTGGGCGTTGACGTCCAGCCGATAGGGGCCGAAGCTGAAAATTCCGCTGGCAGGTTCTTCGGCCTCGGGCTTGATGCCTTCCTTGCGCCGCAGCACGGCGCGGATGCGTGCCAGCAACTCGCGCGGATTGAAGGGCTTGGCGAGGTAATCGTCCGCGCCCACCTCCAGTCCGATAATGCGGTCGATATCCTCGCCACGCGCCGACAGCATGATGATGGGTTGAGCGCCCTGTGCTCGCAGCTTGCGTGCCAGGGTCAGGCCGTCTTCTCCCGGCAGCATCAGGTCCAGAATCACCAGGTCCGCGGGCTGTTGCGCCAGATGCAGCTCCATCGCGGTGCCATCGTTGACGGCGGCAACCTCGTAGCCCTGTTCCGTCAGATATTGCTGCAGCAGTTCGCGCAGGCCGGGGTCGTCATCAACGACCAGGATGTGCTCTTTAATGTTTTCCATGTCTGCACTATACAAAATCGTGGTGGGCTGCGCCATGCGTCTATGCACTCTGTAACACACTGTTACATTCCCATACCGGCACGAAATGATTTTGAAACGACCGGGGCTCATGATGCACAACATGCAACGAGCGACTTGAGTTAAATTCCGCCTGTGGCGGTTAATTCAACGGTGAGAGAGTAGATGACAAGCAAACAATTCATACGCATCAGCGCGATCAGCCTGGGGCTTCTGGATGCAGGCAGCGTGCTGGCGCAGGAGCGCCTGGCTCAAACACGGCAGGAAAAACAGCAGGCACGGCAGCAGGCAGGTCAGAAAGGCGAGGTTGATGCGGATGCTTTTCGTAATCGGGTACAAATGCGCATGCGCTCAATGAGCCAGGAAGAGCGCGCGCTTATGAACGATTTGAGTGTCAACGGGCAGCAACGTCTGGAGGCGGAGAATGCGGCCCAGAACGCGCAAGTCCGCGGGATGGAAGGCAGCCGCTTTGGCCGCGGCTATGAGGCCCGGCAGATACAAGAGAATCCGGCCGCTTCCGGCAGTTCGTCCATGAATGGTGCCGGCGCCGGCCCGGGAATGGGTGGGCGCGGAAGTGGTGGAAGTGGTGGTGGCGGCAGAGGCCGTTAATCCAGAAATTAATTTGTGTTGTTTTTTCAGGAGTAAAAAATGCGTAAATCTTCATTGATGGTTATTGTTCTTGCAACTGCCCTGGGTTCCAGTGGCGTCGCCTTTGCACGTGGTGGCGGTGGTGGTGGCGGCATGGGCGGCGGCATGGGTGGCGGCTCAAGCATGGGTGGCGGTCAGGGCATGTCTTCCCAGGGATCCCAGGCATCTTCCAGCCAGGAAAGGGAGCAGACCCGCACCCAGACCCGTACCCAGGAGCGCGTAAATGATGGTCAGGGCAGCATGAACCGGGATCAGACCCGCCAGCAAACTCGTCATCAGGTCCAGCTTCCCCAGTTGTAGTCAATCGTTCCGGGTTCTGTCCCGCTCAATCGCCCCCGGCTTCGGCCGGGGGTTTTTGTTTTGCGGGTTTTCTGACGGAGCCGCCCGAGTCCGCATTCATTGCCTCGATCGCTTCCTTTAGCGACTGGGCTGCGGCCTTGGGGTCCTTGTTGCTGAGGGTCATTTCTCCCGGGGCGGTGGTGACCGCTGCATTGGCGCCATCTGCTGTAGCCGCGGGCAGGTCGTCTTGCGGCGCTTCCTTTTTCAGCGCCTCGATTTGCGCCTGTAATTCTTCATTCTTTTTTCTGAGCGTTTCGACTTCGGCCTGCTCTGTTTCGGCCTGGTTTTCCGGCGGCTTGTCGTGGGCGGCGGCTGCCGGCCCGGCCGTTGCAGGTTCAGGGGAGGACAAAAATATTTTCCAGGCTGCAACCCCCAGCAGCAAGACCAGCAACCCGATTGCGCCGCCAATAATCAGGCGTTTTTTTGTGCGCATGGGGCGGATAGCCGGAGGCTCGCCGGTTTGGGTTTCCGGGCTGCCCTGCGCATTGGCGGGCTGATCTTTCGCTGCATCCTCCGCGCCGGGTGCGGGCGATTTTCCAAAGCGCCGGACAAGACCCGAAAATCCGGCTTTTACGCGGGCAAGCAGTCCCGTTTCCGGCTGCGCGCCAAGATCGGGCACTTCCATCGCAACGGTCTTGTCATCTTCTTCTTCCTGCGGACTGCCCGCACCCGCTTCATTTGATATGGGCGTTTTTTTGAAGCGTTGGCCCCGGCTTGCGAAGCCTGACTTTAGCCGGGTAAGCAGGCCCGGTTTTGCGGGCGCATCCAGATCGGGCTTTTCCCGGCTATCCGCGTCTTCTTCCAGGCGAGGTTTTTTCTTCCAGAACATCAGGTTCATTGGGCTTCCTCTTTACGCGTTACCCGAGCCGTGGCACTGCCATGGGCAAAAGTCATGGAAACTTCCTCATCCAGCGAGATCTCCGCACTGCTGCGCACGATGCCGCCGCTGCTTGTGCGCACCATGCTGAATCCCCGTTCCAGCACTGCTTCGGGATTAAGGTGCTGCAGATTGGCGGCGAGGCGTTGCAGGTTGGCCTGATGGCCTTGCAGCCCCGATTCCATGCTGCGCTCCAGGCGCTGCCTGATGTGGAGCAGCCGGGTTTCGATATCCTGTGTTGCAGGTGCAGCTGCCGCGAGCCGGCTGGCGAGGCGTTGCACGCGCCACTCATGCTGTTCCAGCTGGCGCGGGACGGCTTGCCTGAGGCGTTGTGCCAGATGCCCCAGGTGTTGTTGCTGGTTCAGGATGCGCGTGCCGGGGTGGAGCAGACGGCGCGCCAGATAATCAACCCGCTGCATGCGTTGTTCCAGGCCCCGCGTGGTCTGGCGCGCCAGTCCGGACTTCAGCATGTCGAGGCGTTGCAGCAGGTCGGCGCGGTGAGGCGTGGCCAGCTCTGCCGCGGCTGTCGGTGTAGGGGCGCGCCGGTCGGCGGTGAAATCCGCAATGGTGATGTCGGTTTCATGACCCACCCCGCAGATGATGGGGATTTTGCATGTGGCGATGGCACGTGCCACGACTTCTTCGTTGAATGCCCATAAATCCTCGATACTGCCGCCGCCCCGGCACAGGATCAGTACATCGCATTCCTTGCGCTGCCCTGCCAGCTGGATGGCTGCGGCAATTTTCTGTGCCGCGCCTTCGCCCTGTACCGGAACCGGGTAGATCAGCGCGGGGATACCCGGCATGCGCCGCCGCAGAGTGGTGAGTACATCGCGCAGGGCAGCGGCAGCAGGGGAGGTGATGATGCCGATTTGTTGCGGAAAGGCGGGCAGGGTTTGTTTCTGTTCCTGATCGAACAGGCCTTCCAGGCTTAATCTGGATTTCAGTTTTTCGAATGCCGCGAACAGCGCACCCAGCCCGGCGCGGCGCATGGATTCGACGCCCAGCTGGAATTCACCGCGTGCTTCATACAGCGTCACCAGCGCACGGACTTCCACCTGCATGCCGTTTTCCGGCTTGAAATCCGTGTACTGGCTCTTGTGCCGGAACATGGCGCAGCGGACTTGCGCCTGTCCGTCCTTGAGGGTGAAATACCAGTGCCCGGAAGTGGCGCGGGTGAAGTTGGATATTTCACCCGCCACCCACATCAGGGGAAAGGTCTGTTCCAGTACGGCTTTGGCGTGGCGATTGAGCTCACCGACGGTGAGAACTGTCTGATCCATGGGTCTTAAAAAAGTCATGGACGAATTCTAAACTAATCCACAATGGTAAAAAAACTTTCATCCAGGCCGTGAGCTTGTCAATGGTTTATTGTGATTTAATTAAGTACTTGATAAATAATGATAAAAACATTGGTGCAAATTTTGGGCAGAATGGAAAATTTGTTATGCGGAAGGGAGTTAAGGTGGTTATGGACAAACCATGCACATAGTTATCCACAGTTTCTGTGGACAACACGATAACTGCCTGATTCGCTACATGGAGTTATGATGCAAGCGGTACGCCGCTATTTTTTTAAGGGGCTTGCCGGAAAAAATTTTCTTCCCGGAGCGAAGCGGCGAAGCAATCTGTAACGGGTTGATTGTCCAAAAACGAGATTGCTTCGCTACGCCATGACCGGGCTGTGGAATAAATCAGCGTCTCTATTAGCTTATGCCCTTATCTTTCAGCCGTGCTTTCAGATCGGCGAATGGATTGAAGGTTGCCCCGGATGCGGTATCCGGATTCCGCCCGCGCACTTCCTCATCCATCACGCGGGAATGTTCATTGTCGTGGCAATACAGGCAGAGCAGTTCCCAGTTGCTGCCATCCGCCGGGTTATTGTCGTGATTGTGGTCTTTGTGGTGCACCGTCAGCTCGCGTAAGCGCGCCCCTGCAAACTCACGGCCACAACGGCCGCAAATCCACGGAAATAATTTGAGCGCTTGCCCGCGATAAGTGGCTTCACGCTCGCTGCCATGGCGACGCGCCTCGGCAACGATACGGTCAAGTCTTGCGTGATCGGGGGTGACAGGTTTGGTCATGGTGGAATGGCAGAACGATTGATGGCGTAACTATAGCAGTAATTGCAAATGCGGCTTGCGCGGCTCGGGTCAGGTGCCATAGCGTGCTTCCACCTGGATGCCGATTTTCTTGAGCATGGGAGTGGGCAGCTCACCGCCTGCACAGACGATGATCGCCTGGTTTGGCAGTTCGATTATCTCTTCCCCTTTCTTCAGCCTGACCAGATCGGGGGTGATTTCCCTGACGCTGGATTCGAGAATCACCTGAATGCGCTGCCTGTCGATGGCCTGTTCGAGCCGGTCGCGATTTTTCGGTTTGACCCGGCTGAAGGCATCGCTCCGGTAGGATAAGGTGACCGTGGTGCCAGGCTGATCGCTGACATCCAGAGCGGCTTCCAGCGCACTATCCCCGCCGCCGACCACCAGTACGTGCTGCTGGCTGTACTGTTCCGCTTCGATCAGGCGGTAAACAACTTTGGGGTGTTCTTCGCCCTTGGCGCCCAGCTTGCGTGGTGTGCCGCGCCGGCCGATGGCGAGCAGGATATTGGCGGTACGGTAGCTTCCCTTGCTGGTCTTGAGCACGAATATGCCGTCTTCCTGCGTGATTTCATCCATTCGTTCGCTGAAGCGGATATCCAGCCTGGTTTTGTCCAGTATGTCACGCCAGATTTCCATCAATGCTTCCTTGCTGACCTCGCGCACCTTGATTTCGCCGACCAGGGGGAGGTTCATCGGCGCGGTCATCACCAGCTTGTTACGCGGATAGTGGTAGGTCGTGCCGCCGAGTGAGTCTTCCTGCTCGATGGTGATATAGCGCAAATTGCTCTGCTTGGCGGCGAGCGAGGCGGAGATGCCAGCCGGCCCGGCGCCAACGATGACGACGTCAAAATCGGCACGGCCCCTGGCACGGCCTGCGATGGTGCCGATGGCCTGGGTGCCCTGCTTCACGGCGTTGCGGATCAGCCCCATGCCCCCCAGCTCACCCGCGATGAACAGGCCAGGCACGTTGGTTTCGAATTCAGGTGTGACGTGAGGGATTTCCATGCCACGCTTGGCTGTGCCGAAAACCAGCTTGATCGCGCCGACCGGGCATGATGCAGCGCAGGCGCCATGGCCGATGCAGTGCGTCGGGTTAACCAGTAGTCCCTTGCCGTTGATGATGCCCATGGCGCTTTCCGGGCAGGCCTTCGCACAGGAACCCGAGCCTATGCATATGGAGGTATCAACAACCGGGTGCAGCGAGGGAGGCTCGGTCAGGCCGGATGCCACGGACTCCTTCAGTATTTCGGCATGACGGCAGGAGCGTTTCCGGTGCGTGCGCATATGCAGCGTGACCGCGGCCAGGGCGAACAGGGCTGGAACCAGGTAAAAGGAAAAATCGGACATGGACGAGAGGGGTGTAAAATTGATATTAATCATATTAATTGCCAATTTTCCGGATCGTGCAAGTATAAAATGACAAAATGTTAACTTTCCCGCACTTTCTATGACCATAAAATCGTGGCACGTTTTTTTATGGTCAACCCGATGAACTCAGTTTCCATGGTGTTACAAAATAAACCAGGTGCAGACGGTTTGCTACTGTGGGTGTGGCGCCTGTCGGTCGTATTGCTGGCCCTGCTGGTGCTTGGCCTGGCTTGGCTGGTGGCTTCTGGCAGCCTTTTCGAGGCGGGCTCGGAGATTGGTTATAACCTTGGTTTGGCAGGTGGCTTGATGATTCTGAGCCTTCTGTTTTATCCCTTGCGCAAGCGCTTTCGTGCGCTGGGGGGCCTGGGGCGAATGGAATCCTGGTTCCGTTACCATATGTTCATGGGTATCGGCGGTCCTGTGCTTATCCTGTTTCATTCCACATTCAAGACCGGTTCGATGAACGCAAGCGTTGCATTGTTTGCGATGCTGCTCGTTGCCTTGAGCGGCGTGGTGGGGCGTTTTGTCTATCGCCACATCCACCGGGGGATGTATGGCAGAGAGATGACCCTGGTAGAGCTTGAGGCCGAGATGAAGATGCGGCAGGAGAGTATCGGCTCGGTTTTTTCACTGCAACCGGACATCGAAAAAGAGCTCAAGACGTTTCACCAGCTGGCTTTTGCCAAACTTGACAGCGTGCCGCAACGTCTCTGGCGTTTCATGACTTTGCGCTACAAAGGCAAAAGGCTGGCGCGCAAAATCCGCCACGATGCCAAAAAAGCACTGGTTTCCGAGGCCAGAAACCAGAACTGGCCCCATGCCCAAATCACGCTCAATTACAGGCTGGCCCGCCGGCAGATTGATGATTATGTCTATGCCATTATCCGGCTTGCCCAGTTGTCCAGCTGGGAAAGGCTGTTCTCGCTCTGGCATATTGCCCATGTTCCCTTCATTTACCTGCTGTTCATCAGCGGGGTCGTGCATGTCATTGCGGTTCATCTTTACTAGCCTGTTGCTGGTTCTGGCCTGCTTTGCGGGAGCCGCCTCCGCCGAGTCTTTCGAAAAGGCCTTGATGCCGGGCGAGGTAATCCAAGGCCACTTCAAATATGAGCTGGACTGCAACAAGTGTCACCAGAGCTTTGACAAGGCTGCGCAGCCACGCCTGTGCGCCGAGTGCCACAAGGAAATTGCCGCCGATCTCAGCAGCAAGACCCGAATGCACGGTAGGCTGGAAGACAAGGTTTGCCGCAACTGCCATACCGAGCACAAGGGACGTAATGCGAGGATAGCCGTGCTCGACAAAGACCGGTTCGACCACGGACGTACCGATTTTCCGCTCAAGGGGGCGCACCGGGACGCCAGGCTCAAGTGTGCCGGCTGCCACGTTGCCAAGGCCAGGTTTCGTGATGCTCCCAGGCTGTGCAACGATTGCCACCGGAAGGACGATCAGGAAAACGGGCACAAGGGTGGCCTCGGCAAGCAGTGCGAGAACTGCCATGACGAGAAATCGTGGAAGGACGCGCGTTTCGATCATGAAAAGACAAAGTTTCCCCTGGCTGGCGGCAAGCATGCCGATGCCAAGTGTTCTGGCTGTCACGCCGATAAAACCTACAAAAACACACCGCTGGACTGTAACGTCTGCCACAAGAAGGACGACCAGGAAAAGGGGCATAAGGGGAACTACGGCGCCAAGTGCGAAAGCTGCCATAACGACAAGGACTGGAAGGAACTGCGTTTCAAACACGATACGGATACCCGCTATGTCTTGCGCGGCAAGCATGTCCAGGTCAAGTGCAACAGCTGCCATGTGCCGGAGAAAGGGCTGCTGTACAAACAGAAACTGCCGGAAAAGTGCATTGCCTGCCACAAGAAGGATGAGCAGGAAAAAGGCCACCGGGGCGGCCTGGGGGAGAAGTGCGAAAGCTGCCACAACGAGCGTGGCTGGAAAAATTCGAACTTCAATCATGACGACACGCATTTCCTGTTGCGCGACAAGCACAAGGAAGCCAAGTGCGACACCTGTCACAAGGGCGGTGTGTCAGGCCCGAACGCCAGGTTAAAGATGGAGAAGGCGTGTGTTGCCTGTCACCGCAAGGATGATCAGGAGAAGGGCCACAAGGGCCGTTATGGCAACAAATGCGAGAGCTGCCATAACGAGAAGAACTGGAAGGGCAGCCTCTTCGACCACGACCGCGACACCAAATACAAGCTGAAGAACAAGCATAAGGAAGCCCGATGCGATGCCTGCCACCTGCCGGAGAAGGGGGCGCTCTACCAGCAGCATAAGCTGGAGAGCCGGTGTATCGCCTGCCACGGCAAGGATGACAAGCACAAAAACCAGCTCGGCAATAAGTGTGAAACCTGCCACAACGAAAAACGTTGGCAAGATGCCCCTTATGACCACAATAAATCACGTTTTCCGCTGACCGGGAGCCATCCCGGGGTGGAGTGCAAGAAATGCCATCAAACGCCTGCATTCCACGATGCGCCGTCTACCTGCGCTGCTTGTCATGAGAAAGATGACAAACACAATCGCCTCTTTGGCGCCAGGTGCGAATCTTGTCATTACACCGGCACCTGGAAATCCTGGGATTTTGATCATGGAACCACGCGCTTCGTGCTGGATGGGCGGCATGTCAAAGCGGCCTGTCACGACTGCCACAAGGAATCCACGCGCAACCAGAGCAAGCCGGGCAGGGCATGTATCAGTTGCCACCTGAAGGATGATTTGCACAATGGCGGCTTCAGTGGCCAATGTGAACGCTGCCACGTGACGAGTGACTGGAAGAAGGTACGGAAATGAAACGCTGGCGAGCCGCCTGAACTTAAACCCTGATCATCACAGGGAGAATGAGGACCTTGTTATAAAGATTAAGCAAAGTTAATGAGTGTTGGTTGATAAATGTCATAGTATCTCGACAAATTTGAAGGCGTAACTCATGTCATTTGCTGGCAGTCGAGGATAACCCCAACCATGAAGAGTCCTATGTCTAGCCGGAAAAAGAGTTTTCACGCTCTGCTAAAATACTTGACCCCGGCGCTCCTTTTTTTGCTGGCCGCGGTCTTTTCCGGTCTGACGGCGGCTGAAACTCCGGTCCCCGGCGGCCTGTCATTCAATCACAACACCACTGGTTTCTTTCTGGATGGCGCCCACGCCAAGGTGAGCTGCGAATCCTGCCACACTCAGGGGCTGTTCCGCGGCACGCCCCGCGACTGTGCCACCTGCCACCGTGCCGGCGGCCAGGCGCCAGGAAAAACGGCAACGCATGTCCCGACCTCATCGGCCTGCGACACCTGTCACGGAAATGTCAGTTGGTCTCCCAGCAGTTTTCAGCACCGGATAACCCAGGGAGTCGGGCGGGGCGCCTGCAATACTTGCCATAACGGCGGTACTGTCGCGGGTAAGCCCGCCACGCATGTGCAGACCAGATCTTCCTGCGATTCGTGCCATAAGACATCGTCCTGGCTGCCCGCTGGATATACGCATGCGCTGGTTGTTCCCGGCACCTGCGGCTCCTGTCATAATGGAACTCGCGCCGCAGGCAAGCCAGCCTCCCATATTCCTACCTCGGCTTCCTGTGATTCCTGCCATGCCGCCGGGGTTTCTTTTGCGCCGGTCTCTGTTGGCGTGAGCGGAATGCACGCCAATATGCGGGGCCCTGTTGCTGCCGGGAATTGCTCTGCGTGCCATGGCGGTTCTTTTCTTACCCAGAATGCACAGTCAAAACCCTCAACGCATGTCGCCACAACGGCCCAATGCGATAGCTGCCACAAGTCAACGACCTCATGGGCTACCGCGGCCAAGCCCGACCATGCAACGATCGCGCCATCTGTCGCTGGCCGTTGTTCAGACTGCCACAACAGTGTCAGCGCACTCGGAAAACCCACCAACCACATTCCAACAGCGAAGCAATGCGATAGCTGTCACACCAATTTCTCGGCTTTCAAGCCGGTTCAAATGAACCACATCGGCACGGTTGGACAGTGTTCAAGCTGCCATAACGGGTCCTATAACTTTGCCAATGCGCAAGCGAAGCCCAATATTCATGTCCCCACCACGGCGCAGTGCGATACCTGCCACGGAAGTGGCTTCGTAACCTGGTCTCCGGCCACCATGGATCATACGGGCATGGCGGGAAAGTGCTCGACCTGCCACAGCGGTGTTTTCATTTCACAGAATGCGCAGAACAAACCGGCAACTCATATCGGCACAGCCGCCCAGTGCGATACCTGCCATAGTTCCACGTCCTCCTGGGCGACGGCTGTTTTCAATCATGCGGCAGCTACACCTGCGGTAACAGGCCGCTGTGCCAGCTGCCACAACAGTGTCTCGGCGCTTGGCAAGCCGTCATCCCATATTCCAACCGGGGCGCAGTGCGACAGTTGCCACGCCAACTTCACTTCATTCAAGCCGGCACAGATGAGCCATAACGGTCTGGCAGGCCAGTGCTCGACCTGCCACAACGGTTCGTATCTCTTTGCCAACGCACTGACGCGCCCGATCAATCATATTCCCAGCATCGCCCAGTGCGATACCTGCCACGTGAGCGGTTTCGTCAACTGGAGCCCCGCGACCATGAACCACAGCGGGCTGACCGGCCTGTGCTCGTCCTGCCACAGCGGCGCCTATCTTGCCCAGAATGCCCAGATGAAGCCGGTGTCGCATGTCAGCACCACAGGCCAGTGCGATAGCTGCCATAACTCCACGATTTCCTGGGCAACGGCTGTTTACGCGCACGATGCCAGCGCTAACGGCAACTGTTCTTCCTGCCACAACGGCTCAACGGCACTAGGCAAGCCAACAAACCACATCCCCACCAGCGCACAGTGCGACAGTTGTCATGCCGGCTTCTCGGCCTTCAGGCCGGCGCGGATGAGCCATGCAGGAACGTCAGGCCAGTGTTCCAGCTGCCATAGCGGCGGCCATGTGTTCGCAAATGCCCTGGGCAAGCCGATCAACCACATTCCGACTATCTCCCAGTGTGACACCTGCCACAGCGGAGGCTTTGTGGCCTGGACGCCTTCAGTGATGAGTCATGCCGGTCTCCAGGGGGCGTGCTCAAATTGCCATGGCGGCGCCTTCGTTGCCCAGAATGCGCAGATGAAGACCCCGGCCCATATTCCAACCACGGCCCAATGCGATACCTGCCACAATTCAACGGTCAGCTGGGCGACCGGCACTTTCAATCATGCGACCGCTTCGCCCGCAGTGCCGGGCCGATGCTCGGCTTGCCACAACGGCACGTCTGCCCTGGGCAAGCCGACCAATCACATTCCGACAACAGCTCAGTGCGACAGTTGTCACAGCAACACCACCGCCTTCGCGCCGGCTGCCATGAACCACGGCAGCACCACCGGACCCGTCTCTGCCGGAAATTGCTCCAGTTGCCATAGTGGAACCTATGCGGCAGTCAACGCCCAGGCCAAAACGCCCACCCACCTGACGACCACGGCTCAATGCGATACCTGCCACAAGTCAACAATCACATGGGCTGGCGCTTCTTACACCCACAACGCCACGGCAACCGGCAACTGCGCCAGCTGCCACAACGGATCGACAGTGCTTGGCAAACCGGCCACACATATTCCCACTAACACCCAGTGCGATGCCTGCCATACGAATTTCAGCGCATTCCGGCCGGCAAGGATGAATCACACCGGCTTGGCCGGCCAGTGCTCAAGCTGTCACACTGGATCCTATGCTGCCGTGAATGCACTGAGCAAACCGGCGACACACATCCCGACTGCCGCACAGTGCGATGTCTGTCACGTAAATGGCTTTCTCGCTTTCACGCCCGGTGTCATGAATCATGCCGGCACGAACTCTCCAGTCGCGGCAGGTAACTGCGCTACCTGCCACAACGGTGCCTATCTGGCGCAAAACGCCCAGGTAAAAACGCCGACTCATCTGGCAACATCAGCCCAGTGCGACACCTGCCATAATTCGACTGTCAGCTGGGCGACCGCCACTTTTAATCATGCCGTGGCAACCCCGCCGGTTGCCGGCCGTTGCACCAGTTGCCACAATGGCACCCATGCCCTGGGCAAGCCGACCAACCATATCCCCACTGCGGCCCAGTGCGACACCTGTCATACCGGTTTTGTCGCCTTTGCGCCCGGGCATATGAACCATGGCGGCACAAGCGGCCCCGTAGCAGCCGGCAATTGCGCCACTTGCCACAGTGGAACCTATGTTGCAATCAACGCACAAGCCAAGACCGCGACACATATTCCAACCACGCAGGCTTGCGATAGCTGCCACACCACGGTGGCCTGGAAGCCCACCAGTTATGCGCACCAGGGCGTGGCCGCCGGCACCTGTGCAAGCTGCCATAACGGGACGGCTGCCCTCGGCAAGCCTGCTGCTCACTTGCCGACCAGTGCTTCCTGCAATGTGTGCCACAGCAACTACAACGCCTTTGCTCCGGCCCTGATGAACCATGCCGGATCAACAGGTCCGCTCACAACCGGAAACTGTTCGACTTGTCATTCAGGGGCTTACCTGTCGATTAATGCTCAGGTCAAACCCGCGACTCACGTTGGCACCACGGCACAATGCGACACTTGCCACAAATCCACTTCAAGCTGGGCCACTGCCACCTATACCCACGATGCCGCCGCCACCGGGCGGTGTTCAAGCTGTCACAATGGAACGACAGCGCTTGGCAAACCGACAAACCATATTCCAACTTCCGCACAGTGCGAAACTTGCCACAAGAATTACACCGCTTTTGCCCCGGCGGCCATGAACCATGCCGGGACTACGGGGCCGGTTGCGTCTGCCAGTTGTTCGACTTGCCACAACGGCAGTTATATCGCTGTCAATGCGCTTGCCAAACCGGCAACGCATATTCCGACGACTTCTCAGTGCGACACCTGCCACACTCGCGGCTACGCGGCCTGGTCGCCGTCCGTGATGAGCCATGCGGGGCTGGCTGGCCAGTGCTCCACATGCCATAGCGGTGCCTACGTTGCCCAGAACGCGCAGGCCAAGACGCCGACTCATATTCTGACGACCGCCCAGTGCGATACCTGCCACAATTCGACCGTAAGCTGGGCGACAGCCACTTTCAATCACGCCACCGTGAGCCCGCCCGCCACCAACCGCTGTTCGAGCTGCCATAACGGAAGCAATGCCCTTGGTAAACCCTCCCTCCATATTCCCTCTACGGCGCAATGTGACACGTGCCACAAGAATTACACGACTTTCGCTCCTGCCATAATGAGCCACAGCAGCACCACGGGCCCGGTCGCAACCGGCAACTGCGCGACCTGCCACAACGGCGCTTACGTTGCCGTCAATGCCCAGGCCAAGAACGCCACGCATATTTCCACCACTCAATCCTGCGACACGTGCCATACGACAAGCGCCTGGAGGCCCACCAGTTTTGCCCATGCCGGGGTTGTGGCCGGCTCCTGCGCCACCTGTCACAACAACGTCAATGCAAGCGGCAAATCGACTCCGCATATCCCGACGGCCCAGTCCTGCGACTCCTGCCACCGCACCGGGCTTTCGTGGTTGCCGCTCAAAACGCCGTACTCGCATGCGGGTGTTCCCACTACCGGTTGCAGCAGCTGTCATAGCAGCGCTTATCCCAATATCGACGCAAAGCCCGCCAACCACCTGCCGACCACGGCTGCATGCGAATCCTGCCACCACAGTTTCTCCACCTGGCTGCCGACGACCTTCAATCATGCCGGTGTGGTTGCCGGGACCTGCCAGACCTGCCATGGCGGCACCTACACCAATATCATGGTGAAGCCGTCCAACCACATTCCGACTATCAGCCCTGCGGGAATGCCGGGCAACGAGTGCTCCCTGTGTCACAGCAGCACTGCGTCCTTTGGCGTGGAAAGGATGAACCACGGCAGCATGCAGACCTCCTGCATTACTTGCCATGATGCGTCCGCCACCTACCTGGGGAGCATGGAAAAAGAAGCCCGCACGTCGAATCACCATGGCGTGAACGCAGTCGGGAAGGATTGCTCGTCGAGCGGTTGCCACAAACCGCTGGGCTCTAAAGGCAGCACTTACATCAAATGGGATTGATGCCGTTACAAGCATTTTTTGGGATAGGCGGGTTTGGAAATCAACTGAATCCACACAGGAGAAATGCGGGACGATCTGGAGCTCGAAGTGCTGAACATGACTTTATTTAAATACCCTGATTTCTTTATCCGCTACTTTCCGGCAGTGATTTTATTGCTGGTTTGTTCTGTGGCGAATGCCGAGCTTATCGACCACATCGACGTCACGCCGAGCGAGAGCGAGGCCGCTGTCGTTATCCATTTTTCACAGAAAATTCTTTACCTGAGGCACATCCCCCTGCACGATGGAAAGAACCTGCGCATTTTCATTCGCCTGGTTGATACCAACCTGCTTGAAAGCGATTTGCGGCAGGAAATTGTCAAATCCCCCAGAACAGACCGCGTACCCGATATTTCGGTGCTTTACCCCGAGCTGACCAACGGGATGCTGGTCACTTTTTCACAGGCAACCCAATTCTCGGTGCGCCCCGGACCGGACGGCCAAAGCATCATCATCAAGGTGCCGCTGTTGCCGGCTGTTAAACCGCGCCCTGCCGAAATGCCGCCGCCAGTGAAGCCAGTGGAGAATGCCGTCAAGGCCCCGCCCGCTACCGCAACGCCGGCGCCGGCAACAGTGAGCAAGCCAGTGGAAGAGGCTGCTCAAGCCGCCAGGGAAGTACCGGAAACACAGATTTTGCCGCCACCCGCGCTTTCTTCCGAAGAGGTTGAAACGCGTGCAAAGGCTTATCTAAATGAGGCTCGCCGTGCAATGGCGGCAAAAGATCCAGCCACGGCGGTCAATCGTTTGAATCGTGTTCTGGGAATGCCCGGGAGTAGCCAGACGGAGGCTGCCCAGGCCTTGATCGGCGAGGTTCGGGAGATGAACGGAGAGATACTGAAAGCCCGCGCTGAATATGAGTTGTATCTCAAATTGTTTCCTGCCGGGCCGAATGCCACGCGGGTCCGGGAACGCGTGGCCGCACTGCCGAAAGACGCCGCGGTGGCGAGGGCCAGGCCGAGACAGCTGCCGAAAGAGGCGGGGCCGGCAGAATGGACTTTTAACGGCAGCGTTTCCTCCTACTACTACACGGGGAAATCACAGATCGAAACATTGGTGCCGCCACCACCGGGACAACTGACCTTCAATCGCGAAACCCTGTCCATGGTGGACCAGGATTCCATGATTACTTCGGTCAATCTCAATGCACGCCGCCGCGATGCTTTCACCGATACGCGTATCGTTGTCCGGGGCACTGACAACCACAATTACCTCTCTCCTTCGCGCAGTTACACCAGATTGTATTCAGCTTATCTTGACCATACTGACCGGCACCTTGGTTATTCCCTGCGTCTGGGCAGGATGAACCCGAATGGCATGGGCGTAATGGATCGCTTTGATGGCCTGCAGGCGGGCTACAACCTGAATCCGCAATGGCGGGTCAATGCGGTATATGGTGATGCGGTTGAATTCAATTCTCCGTTCAAAAAGACTTTTTATGGCGGCAGCGTGGATCTGCTGCCGCAAATTGGTCTGCCGGGGTTCAGCGTTTACGCGATAGATCAGACGCTGGATGGTCTTGCCAACCGCCGCGCAGTTGGCTCCGAAGTGCGCTATTTTGATGGGCGCGCAACCGCTTACGGCATGCTTGATTATGATGTCTTGTACAAGGGAATCAATATCTTCCTGCTACAGGGCAACTATCTGAGCGAGGGAGGGGATAATTATTTTTTTGTGGTTGATCACCGCCGGGCGCCTTCCTACAGTCTGACCAATGCCTTGCCAGCCTCGCCGGGGATGTCATTGCAGGAGATGGTTGCGCTGCAAGGCATTGATCAGGTTCGTTCCCAGGCCAGTGCCTTGACCGCCATGTCTGACATGCTTTCCATAGGCGTGACCCACCCTTTGACGGAGAACTGGCAAGTTGGCGCCGATTACCGGATGTCTTCAATCTCCAGCACGCAACCCGTGGTAGCCGTACTCCCCCTGGCGGTGATCGGCACCTGTCTTGGCACGATCGACCCGGTGAATAATACCTGTGTGATCGACACCGCTTCACAGCAGGGGTCGGGCAAGAATCATGTCGTGACTTTTCAGGCCGTGGGCACCAATCTGTTTTTCAGCAATGCAGTGGGCGTCGGGAACCTCAGTCTGATTCAAGCGCCAACCTACACCGGACAGGTGCTATCGCTTGGCTACACGCTTCCCTTCTGGGAAAAGTGGCGGGTGGATGCCAACTTGCGCTACTACACCCAGAAAGATGACAGCGGAGACAAACAGGATCGGATGTCCCCGAGTCTGAAGCTCGCCTATCAGTGGCGCAACAGCCTTTATCTGGAAGGAGAAGTGGGCCGTGAAGTGTCCAACTCATCAGGGCCAACCCGCAACGATTCCAGCAGGCGTGACTACATGTACATGGGCGTGCGCTGGGATATTCATTGAGGATGGCAGTGCCTGATTTTCATCCGAAGTGTTTCCATCGCCCGCTGTGCTGTTTCCGGTTTTTGCCGGCAATATTCCTTGCCGCAATTGCCGGAAAAACCTAACCGGAGAATTCATCTTGGCCGTATCTACCATGGCAGTCCTTACTGTTTCAGTTCTTGTTTTGCTTGGCATCAGCGGTGTTCTGCTTTTCTGGCGTAATAATCAGGAGGTCAAAATCAGCGCCGCGCTGAGGGATCTGCTGCTGGAACAGGCGGCTGGCAAGATTGACGGCGCGGAATTCGCGCGCCGTCAGGCCGCTCTCCACGCTTCACTTCTGGAGCCGCCGAAAAAGAGCATGTTGCCTGATCGACGCCAGCTGCGCTGGGGAATCCCCCTGGCGATCGGCATTATTGTTGTGCCTCCGGTGGTTCTGTATGCCTTGGCCGGCAAACCCAAAGAGGCCGAAATTTCTCATTCTCAAACTGTTTTATCCGGGCTGCGCGCACCAGACTCCAGGCCGCAGCTACAGCAGAATCCGCAGGCGAACTCGGGAGGCGACCTTCATATGGCAGTCAAGCGCCTGGCAGATAAAATGGCCAAGGACCCAGGTAATGGTGAGGGCTGGCTTCTGCTTGCGCGTACTTATGGCGAACTGCGGCAGCACAAGGAGGCAACGAGCGCCTATGCCAAGGCAGCGGCCATTCTGCCTCCCAATGCCGCGATCCTTGCCGAGTGGGTTGATGCGCGCGTGTTGGCTAATGAACGTAGATGGGATGATGAATCTCGCGACATCGTGAAGCGAGCGCTGGAGGCGGATCCGAAGCATCTGAAAGCCTTGGCACTCGCGGGCAGCGAGGCATTCGACCGTGCCGATTACAAACAGGCGGTAATTTCCTGGAAACGGATGCAGGCAGCAGCTCCAGTTGGTTCAACGGAGGTAAAACTGGCTGAGATGAATATTCAAGAGGCCAACGCCATGCTCGCGGGAAAGAAACCCAACTAGCCTTAATGGCTATGCCGGCAAATTGGGCCACGGCGTGAGGGTGGGTGCGTAGGGATGAAGATAAATCTTCAAACCCCAGACTACTGACAAAGCCCCCGATCGGGGGCTTTGTCATGCCTGAAATGTGTTATGATGATAGCATTTAAATTAAAGATCATCGAAAAGTCCGTCAAAAAATCCTTTCGTCTTGGTCTTGGCAAGCAATCCAAGGCCGCTTTGCTCGGGTTGATAACCCATTAGGGCTTGCGTAAGACCGAATAGCTTTGTCTGGTAGTGCTATGATTGCCATACACAATGGAGGGTCATGGCGCATCTATAGCGCGGCCCAATACAAGATTTTGGAGTCTGTGACGTGGCCAGCCGCCATGCTGGGCTCCAGCAGGTCTGATCACCAGGCATTACCCATAGGAAAACGGATGGCGAAGAAGGCCGCAAAGAATACCGATAGCTCTGCAAACCTCGGCTTCGAGGCCAAACTCTGGCTCGCTGCCGACAAGCTCCGAAACAACATGGACGCGGCGGAGTACAAGCACGTCGTCCTTGGCCTCATCTTTATCAAATACATCTCCGACGCCTTCGAGGAAATGCGCGCCAAGCTGCTTGAGGGCAAAGGCGACTACGAAGGCGCCGACCCCGAGGACGCTGACGAATACAAAGCCGAAAACGTTTTCTGGGTGCCCAAGGAGGCGCGCTGGTCCGAGCTTCAAGCTGCGGCCAAGCAGCCCACCATTGGCAAGGTCGTGGACGACGCCATGGTCGCCCTCGAACGCGACAACCCTCGCCTCAAAGGTGTGCTCCCGAAAGATTACGCCCGCCCCGCGCTCGACAAGCACCGCCTCGGCGAACTCATCGACCTCATCGGCACCATCACGCTTATCGCCACCGCCACAGAGGGCGAGGATGCCAAATCCCACCGCTCGGTTGATCTGCTAGGCCGTGTTTACGAATACTTCCTCACCCGCTTCGCCAGTGCAGAAGGCAAGAACGGCGGCCAGTTCTATACCCCCAGTTGCGTCGTCCGCACTATCGTCGAAATGCTCGCCCCTTACAAAGGTCGTGTCTACGACCCCGCCTGCGGTTCCGGGGGGATGTTCGTCCAGTCGGAAAAATTTGTCGTTGAACACGGTGGGCGCATCGGTGACCTCAGTATCTATGGCCAGGAGAGCAATGCTACCACCCGCCGCCTGGCGATCATGAACCTCGCCATTCGCGGCATCGAAGCCGACTTTGGCCCCGAGCAGGCCGATACCTTCCGGCGCGACCTGCACAAAGACCTCAAGGCCCAGTTCGTCATTGCAAACCCGCCCTTCAACGACTCTGACTGGCATCGCGCGGATGACGACGTGCGCTGGCAATATGGCGTGCCGCCCAAGGGCAACGCCAACTTCGCCTGGGTGCAGCACTTTATTCACCACTTGGCGCCAGATGGATTCGCCGGTTTTGTGCTGGCCAACGGCAGCCTATCCTCCAACCAGTCCGGCGAAGGCGACATCCGCCGCGCTATCATTGAGGCAGATCTCGTGGACTGCATTGTCGCCCTCCCAGGCCAGCTCTTCTACACAACGCCAATTGCGGTCTGCATCTGGTTCTTGACGAAAAATAAGCGCACAGGGAAAACAACTGACCGTCGCAGACAAACTCTCTTCATCGATGCCCGTGGAATGGGGCATATCGAGGACCGTAAATATCGCGTCCTTTCCGATGAGGAAATCGCACGCATCACGCACACCTACCATAGTTGGTGTGGGAAAGCCGATGCCGAACCCTATGTTGACGCTCCCGGTTTCTGCGCGTCTGCGACCACTGAAGACATCGCACGCCACGACTTTAAGCTCACCCCAGGTCCATACGTAGGTGCTGAGGAAATCGCAATTGACGATGTGCCATTCGAGGAAAAGATGGACGCGCTGTGCGCGGACTTAACTGCTCAACTCAAAGGCTGTGCGGAGCTCGACTTGAAGGTCCGCACCGTTCTGAAATCCATTGGCTACGATGTCTGACAGAACAACAGTCCAAGCTGTAACGATTGGAGCCCTTACTTTTGAGAGCAAAGTTCGCGCTGACGCCATTTCGGAAGAGGGACTTCGTGTTTACGGAGTCGATCGCACAGACGGGCTGACCCCCGACGCAAAATACACTTCAAAAAACTTGGGACGTTACAAGGTGTTGCATCCCGGCATGTTCGCTTACAATCCGATGCGTCTGAACATCGGATCGATTGCTTACTGCACTGACAAGCATGTGGTGGGACTGGTTAGCCCAGATTACGTCGTGTTCGGCTGCAAGCCCGGCATTCTTGACCCTGACTTCTTTAGCTACGCCATCAAAGGGCCTGAGTGGCGTCAGTGGACTACCGCAGCGGGTGTAGGTTCTGTCCGTGTTCGTATCTACTTCCGCGAGCTGGCGAAGATGCCAATCACCATGCCGCCATTCTCTGAACAAAAAGTCATCGCGCACATCCTCGGCACACTGGACGACAAGATCGAGTTGAACCGGCGGATGAACGCGACGCTAGAGGCGATGGCTCGGGCGCTGTTCCAGAGTTGGTTCGTGGATTTCGACCCCGTTCGTGCCAAACTCGATGGCCTCAAACCTGTCGGCCTCGACGCCGATACCGCCGCACTCTTCCCCATCCACTTCCAAGAATCGCCGCTCGGCCACATCCCGCAGGGATGGGAGGTTTGCCCGCTTGCCAACAAGATCGAACTCCTCAGCGGCGGCACCCCAAAGACGACAGAACCTGATTACTGGGACGGTGACATCCCGTGGTTTTCCGTGAAGGACGCACCGACAGAAACGGATGTCTGGGTAATTCACACCGAGAAGAGTGTCACCAAGCTTGGCATCAGCAACAGTGCGGCACAAATCTTTCCAGAAAAGACCACGATCATTACCGCACGCGGTACGGTCGGGAAGCTCGCCCTCACCGGCACACCGATGGCGATGAATCAATCTTGCTATGGCGTGCGTGGTATCACAGGTTACGGCGACTACTTCACCTACTACTCGCTCCGCGCCGCCACAGCTCAACTCCAACAGCGAACGCACGGTACCGTCTTCGACACGATCACGCGCCAAACTTTTGAGACACTCGACTGCATTTTCCCGCCGCCAAAACTCACCGTCGCTTTCGATATTGCTGTCGAGCCGATACTCGAACAAATCCGCGCTAACCTCCACCAATCCCGCACCCTTGCCACTATTCGCGATGCGTTGCTGCCCAGGCTGCTGAGCGGGGAGTTGAGAGTGGTCGTTGGTGCAGAAGAAGAAAGTGTAGTCGCATGAGCGAGCACACAAGTAACTTTGGGCTTCCAAAAAACATTGAGCACTATCTGGCCGCCCTGTCCAAACTTTACGCTCAGGACGGGAAGCGGCAGCTTCAGGAAATTATCGTTAATGCGCAGATAAGAGTTCATGAAGAATGGGATTACGACAACTGGAATGGGGGCACTTACGGGCATGCACTCTTTCTCTCAGTTCCTGAACGGTTATTTTTGGATTCTATAAAGCATAAGGACGACATCGAGAAAAAAATTACGGACGATCTGAATAAGCTCCACAATTTTCAAAATGAACACATTTCGGTGGTATTCCTCGAAATGGAGGCAGTAGAAGATCACGAATGGCGGAAAGATTCAGGTTTGCTGGTGGCCGGGAAACGGGTCGTTCCTCCCGACGCGACCAAGCGCATTTGGGGAGATGTTGGTTTTCGTGTGTTTTTGAGTCACAAGTCTGAGGTGAAGAAGGAAACCGCCGCCCTAAAAGATGGGTTGCGGTTGTTCGGCATTTCATGCTTTGTCGCCCACGAGGATATTCACCCGACGAAAGCATGGCAGGATGAGATCGAAAATGCCCTCGCCAGCATGGATGGATTCGTGGCGCTCATGACTGAAGGTTTTCACGACAGTAATTGGACAGATCAAGAGGTCGGCTATGCGGTTGCAAAAGGAGTGCCAATCATCGCAGTGCGATTAGGCAAAGATCCTTACGGATTCATCGGGAAGTTCCAAGCGCTCTCCAGCTCGTGGCAGTCATCTGTCGAAGATATTGTGAAGATTTTGATCAAAAACGACCAGATATTAGGTTCCTATATTCAGGCGCTTCGCAATTGCCCAAGCTGGGATTCTGGTAACTCACTGGCAAGAGTCTTGCCGGGTATCGAAAAGCTTACTGTGTCGCAAATCGACGCACTGGTTGCTGCGTACAACGAAACCAGTGAGCTGCGCGGCAGCTTTGGCTTCAATGGCACGAAACCGAATGTGTATGGGCCGGGCTTGGTGTCATATCTCAATCGGCTTGGCAGCAGGCAGTTCAAGTATTCGAGTAACTGGCTTATTGAATTGGACAGATGAAGCTCAACGAATCGATAGAAAAAAACGCTGCCCTAAGCGGGGAACTGAGCATGGCGATGGCAACTTGTAAGGATTACTTACAAGTTCAGCGAGCGGCCATCATCGGGCTAAAGGGGAAATGAATATGGCGACGACAATTCAACAAATTGACACATGGCGGGCCGCTCATTCGGAGCATCAGCGGCTGGAGTTCAAGGAAGCGAAGACGCAGTTTGACAACCGCAAGCTCTACAAATACTGCGTGGCGTTGGCGAATGAAGGCGGCGGGTATCTGCTGCTTGGCATTGAAGACCAACCACCCCGCAAAGTCGTAGGCACGGTGGCATTCAACGATCCGGTGGAAATGGCGGCCAAGATGTTTCATACCTTGGGTTTCCGAGTGGAAATCGAGGAGGTGCTGCATCCTGATGGCCGGGTGCTGGTGTTCCATATTCCGAGTCGTCCGCGCGGCACGGTTTACGATTTCGAGGGCGCTTACCTGATGCGCGCCGGCGAAGAATTGGTGCCGATGAGCGAGGATCGGCTACGGGCGATTTTTGCGGAGGGGCAGCCGGACTGGTTTTCTCAGCCTGCACTGGAGGGTTGCGAGGACGACAAGGTGGTTCAGTTGCTGGATACGCAGAGCTATTTCGACCTGCTGCATTTGCCCTATCCGGTCAACCGGGCTGGCGTGCTGGAACGTTTTGAGAGTGAGAAGCTCATCCAGCGCCAAGATGACGGTTGGACAATCACGAATCTGGGGGCGATCCTGTTTGCCAAGAAGCTGGATCAGTTCGACCGGTTGGCACGGAAGGCCGCGCGAGTGATCGTTTACGAGGGCAAAAACAAGCTGAAGACGAAGCTGGATAAGCCGGGCATGAAAGGCTATGCGGTCGGCTTTCAGGGGTTGGTGGAGTTTATCTACGGGTTGGTGCCTTCAAACGAGGTGATCGAGCAGGCATTGCGGCGGGAAGTGAAGATGTTCCCGGAAATTGCGGTGCGCGAACTGGTAGCGAATGCGCTCATCCATCAGGATTTTACCCAGACCGGCACCTCGGTGATGATCGAGATTTACGATGACCGGATGGAGATTTCAAATCCTGGGAAGCCTTTTATTTCGCCGGACAGGTTTATTGACGAATACCAGTCGCGCAATGAGCGGCTGGCTGATCTGATGCGGCGCTTGGGCATTTGCGAAGAGAAAGGTAGCGGCGTGGACAAGGTCGTGCAGGCGGCGGAGGTATTTCAATTGCCTGCACCTGATTTCAGGGTGGGTGAAAAAAGGACTTCGGCGATCTTGTTCTCCCACAAGGCCTTTGAGGATATGGATCGCAATGACCGTATCCGTGCTACCTATCAGCATTGTTGTCTGCGCTATGTGATGAACGAGAAGATGACGAATCAAAGCTTGCGGGTGCGGTTTAACCTGTCGGATGACAAGACCACCACGGTTTCCCAAATCATTGCGGCGACAGTGGAGGCTGAGAAAATAAAACCCACCGAACCCACTCAAACCTCTAATCGCTACCGTAGCTATGTGCCATTTTGGGCCTGATTCTTATTTAAAAGCAAACCGGCGCGAGCGCTGCCAACGCCATCTAAATCATTTATTTTCAATAAGTTGTTTATTTAAACGCAAACCCGAATGAGCCAGATTAACGAATCTATCGTAGAAGACGCCACCCTGACCTGGTTCGGGGAACTGGGCTATACCATCGGCCACGGGCCGCACATGGCCCCCGGCGAGCCGGCAACGGAGCGGGATACCTTTGGCGATGTGGTGCTGGAGGGGCGGTTGCGTGAGGCCATCTGGCGGTTGAATCCAACCATCCCGGAAGAGGCGCGCGAGGATGCATTACGCAAGGTGCTGAGGGTCGGGACGCCTTCACCCACGCAGACCAACCGGAACTTTCACGCCATGCTACGCGATGGTGTGCCGGTGGAATACCAGCGTGAAGATGGCAGCATCGCTGGCGATCATGCGCGGCTGATGGATTTCGACGATGCCAAGAACAATGACTGGCTGGCGGTAAACCAGTTCACGGTGATCGAAGGGCAAAACAACCGGCGGCCTGACATCGTGGTCTTCGTCAACGGCTTGCCGCTGGCAGTGATCGAACTGAAGAACGCGGCGGATGAAGATGCGACGATCTGGTCTGCCTTCAACCAACTGCAAACCTACAAGCAGCAAATTGGCAGCCTGTTTCACTACAACGAAGTGATGGTGGTATCCGACGGCACGAATGCGCGCATTGGCTCGCTCACGGCCAACCAGGAATGGTTCAAGGTGTGGCGCACGATAGATGGCGAGGGCGACGCGCCGAAGACGGCACTGGAGCTGGACGTGCTGGTGCGCGGGGTGTTTGAGCCGCGCCGCTTTCTCGACCTGCTCCAGCATTTCATCGTCTTCGAGGAGGATACGGACAGTGACCGCCTGCACAAGATTATCGCGGGTTATCACCAGTTCCACGCGGTGAACGCTGCCGTAGAGGAAACGGTGCGCGCAAGCGGCATGGCGGACGATCAACACCTGCATCAAGAGCTTGGCGCCTACTGGGCGGGAAGAATGCACGGAGGCAAACCGGGCGACCGCCGCGCTGGGGTGGTGTGGCATACGCAGGGTTCGGGCAAAAGCTTCTCCATGCTCTTTTACGCCGCCCGCGTCGTGCGACATCCGGCGATGCAGAACCCGACGCTGGTTGTGCTCACCGACCGCAACGACCTTGACGACCAACTCTTCGGCCAGTTCCAGCGCTGCCACGAACTGCTGCGCCAGATGCCGGTGCAGGCCGAGAGCCGGGAACGGCTGCGCGAACTGCTGCAAGTAGCCAGCGGCGGCGTGGTTTTCACTACGATCCAGAAATTCATGCCGGACAAGGGCGAGAAGATGCCCGAGCTGTCGCCACGGCGGAACATCGTGGTGATTGCAGACGAAGCCCACCGCAGCCAATATGACCTGATCGACGGCCTGGCGCGCAACTTACGTGACGCCTTGCCGAATGCGTCCTTCATCGGCTTTACCGGCACGCCCATCGAGAAAAACGACGCCAACACACGGGCGATATTTGGCGATTACATCAGCATCTACGACATCCAGCGCGCCGTGGCGGACAAGGCGACGGTGCCGATCTACTACGAGAGCCGCATCGCCAAGCTGGCGCTGAACCAGGCTGCACTGCCGAAGCTCGACGAGGAATTCGACGAGATCACTGAGGGCGAGGAAGAAGACAAGAAGCAGAAGCTCAAAACCAAATGGGCCGCACTTGAGGCACTGGTTGGCGATCCCAAGCGTGTCGCGCTAATTGCCGAGGATCTCGTGCAGCACTATGAGCGCCGCCTTGAAGCCATGGATGGCAAAGCGATGGTCGTGTGCATGAGCCGCCGCATCTGCGTGGACCTCTACAACGCCATTATCAAGCTCCGTCCCGACTGGGCCAGCGCCAAGGACGACGACATCGAGGCCGAGAAAAAGCAAGCATGCGTGGTGAAAATTGTGATGACTGGCAGCGCCGACGATGGCCCTGACTGGCAGCCACACATCCGCAACAAGCCACGCCGCCGCGAACTGGCAACCCGGTTCAAGGACAGCAAAGACCCTTTCCGCATCGTGATCGTGCGCGATATGTGGCTGACGGGCTTCGACGCGCCTTGTCTGCACACGATGTATGCCGACAAGCCGATGCGCGGCCACGGCTTGATGCAGGCGATAGCGCGGGTGAACCGCGTGTTCCGCGACAAGCCCGGCGGGCTGGTGGTGGATTATCTCGGCCTTGCCGACCAACTGAAGCACGCTCTCGCCACCTATACCGAGAGCGGCGGCCAAGGCAGCCCAAGCATTGATACCGCCCAGGCCATCGCGGTGATGCAGGAGAAGCACGATGTAGCCTGCGCCATCATGCACGGCTTCAGCTGGGATAAGTGGGTGGATGGCATTTCCACTGAGCGCCTCGGATTGATTCCCGCCGGACAAGAACATGTGTTGCAGCAGGAAGATGGGAAGCAGCGCTTCGTGCAAGTGGTAACCGACCTCTCCCGCACCTTTGCCCTCTGCGCCGCGACGGATGAAGCCATCGAGCTACGCGACGATATCGCTTTTTTCCAGGCCATCAAAGCCCAACTTGCGAAGACCTCCGGCACGCAACGTCCACCGGAAGAAATCGACGCCGCAATACGCCAGCTCGTGTCTACAGCGATCATGGCCAACGAAGGCATTATCGACGTCTTCACTGCAGCAGGATTGAAGAAACCAGACATCTCAATTCTCTCGGAGCAGTTCCTCGCCGAAGTGCGCGGCCTGAAACACAAGAATGTCGCCGCCGAATTATTGGCCAAACTGCTCAAGGACGAAATCAAGCTGCGTTCAGCGAGAAACCTTGTCCAAAGCCGCCAGTTCAGCGAGATGCTCAAGAGCACGCTCAATGCCTACCACAACCGCGCCATCGCCACGCAGGAAGTGATCGAGGAGCTCATCAATCTGGCCAAGGAAATGGATGCCGCTACCAAGCGCGGCCAAGATCTCGGCCTGAATGACGACGAAATCGCCTTCTACGACGCCCTCGCTGCAAACGAAAGCGCGGTGCAGGCCATGGGGAATGACGAGCTAAAAGTCATCGCTGCTGAACTCGTAACCCAAGTTCGCAAGAGTGTGACCATCGACTGGTCAGTCCGCGAAAGTGCCCGGGCCAGGATCAAGGTGATGGTGAAGCGCATCCTCAAAAAACACGGCTTCCCGCCGGACCTGCAGGAGGAGGCAACGAAAACTGTGCTGGCTCAGGCGGAGTTGTTATCGGCGATGTGGGCGGCGTCGTGAGCGTGGACGTGTTTGTATGAGAGCCGTCATGGAGATGGACAGAGAGTTTACTCAATGGGTGCTTAGAACTTATGCCTGACCACGATTTTATAACCCTCTCCCCAGATGAATTCGAGTGCTTAGCTCGTGATCTTCTCGAAAAAGAGTGGGGCGTTCGTCTTGAAACTCTCAAAGCTGGGTGAGATAAAGGTATTGATCACAGTGACAGAAGGACGCGACCAAAGAAACCTAATCTGGCTGCAAAAGAAAAAGCCCATGGATTTCTCCACGGGCTCCTAATACGGCACTTGTTCAAAACTTTTTTGTTTCGGTGACCCCAAAAATTCAAAACTTTATTGTTTAGTTCAAAACTTTATTGTCACGAAACTTCAGGCGGCAAAGTTCTTTGCCACGAAGTCCCAGTTCACCAGGCTGGCCAGGAAAGTCTCAACGAACTTCGGGCGCATGTTGCGGTAGTCGATGTAGTAGGCGTGTTCCCAAACGTCCACGCACAGCAGTGCCTTGTCGGCGGTGGTCAGCGGGGTGCCGGCGGCGCCCATGTTGACGATATCGACCGAGCCATCGGCTTTTTTTACCAGCCAGGTCCAGCCGGAGCCGAAGTTGCCGACTGCGGAGGTCTGGAAGGCTTTCTTGAATTCTTCAACGGAGCCCCATTTGGCCTTGATGGCATCGGCCAGCGCGCCAGCAGGCTCGCCGCCGCCGTTGGGCTTCATGCAGTTCCAGAAGAAAGTGTGGTTCCATACCTGGGCGGAGTTGTTGTAGACGCCGCCGGCCGGGGCTTTCTTGATGATGGCTTCAAGGTCCAGGTTTTCGAACTCGGTGCCCTTGATCAGGTTGTTCAGGTTGGTGACGTAAGCCTGATGGTGCTTGGCGTAGTGGTATTCGAACGTTTCCTTGGACATGTGTGGTTGCAGGGCGTCCATGGCATAGGGCAGTGCAGGCAGTTGGTGTTCCATTATTACTCCTTGAAGGGTTTGAAATAAATCAGGCAAGGTGCGAACGCCTTGCCTGCCTTGAGGTGAATCTGATTTAGACTAAGTTTACCTAAAAACCATGATGGCGGCAATAGTTGAGTAAATCTATCGCCTATAGGCCGTGTTTTTTAAAATGATTTTTAAGCGGCTGCAAGCCCGCCTGCTTCCACTGCTGTAATGGCCTTCGCCTGGTTCATGTCCTGCGCGTAGCCGCTGGCATAGAGGCAGCAAGCGAGCTGGTTGACTAGCGGCATGGGAAGCGGGATTTCGCCTGCCAGCACCTGTTTGGTCCAAAGTGCCGTGGCGGCTGCGCTGGACGGGTTGGGCAGGTTTGGAAGCATTCTGGCTGGACCGCGTTCGGCTTCGAACAGGATGTCGCTTCCGCCGTTGTTGATGTGCTCCAGTTGTGGACGTTGGGCAGGATTAGCGCACGGGTCGCCGCCGCTGCTTTGCAGCAGCAGGGCGTTCGTTTCCGTGGCGCAGAGGAATTCGCGCAGGCGGTTCATGCATTCTGGCTGGCTGGCGCTAACCAGATGCAAACCCGTTCCGTCAAAGGGTTCCAGCACTTTGGCCATGAGATGTGCGCTGTTGCGCAGCCCCAGTCGATTGCGCAGACTGAGCAGGGCGGCCAGGCCCGGGCAAAGTGCGGCGGTGGGGAGAAAGGCCAGACCCTGCTGATCGAGTGCCTGTTGCGCATGAAGAATACTGGTGCTGGGAAAGGTTCCCAACTCGCGCAAAATATAGGCCGCCGCCACGCCATCAAGGCTTTCCAGCGAGCCGTGAATCAGTACCGTGACCCCAAAGCGTTGCAGAAGGAGAGCCAGCAGGGGCAGCAGATTGACGCTGTCCAGCCTGCCGCCGTAGGCCGGAATGATTACCGGCAGGCTCTCGCTGGCGGGTGCCTGCAAGCGATAGAGCCGCTCTGCGACCGCGCGTTTGAATCCAAGCAACTCTTCCAGGCTTTCACCCTTGGTCCGCAATGCATAGAGCAGGGCACCGAGTTCAAGGTCTGCCAGGCCTTCATCGAGCATGGCAGAAAAGAGCGTGTAGGCGTCTGTTTCAGACAGGCTGGTCTGGCCACGCCCGAGCGCTCTGATCATTGCTGCAATGCTCATGCTGCTTTTCCTTGTAAGACGGTTTTAATCGTGAGGAAAGCAGCAATCTTTATGCCAGATGGCTAGCCTATATTATTCAGCAGCTTATGAGTAATTCGAGATTTTTATGAACGGTCATGGTGCATGCCGGGGTGCATGCGCTTCGTGGTGGTGCAGGTAAAAGAATCCCCGCGCCTGGCGGGGATGAGGGAACAATTCGAGCGGCAAAAAAATCGTGAGTGCGACTATCTGCCCCCACCTGAACCCATGCCACCGCCGCCCATGCCCCCACCTGAACCCATGCCGCCACCACCGGGGCCCATACCGCCACCGCCGGGACCCATGCCTTTTCCAGCGCCAGCCGGGGGCGGCATATCAGGAAGAGTCACGCCCTTTTCCCTGGCGCGTTCCTGCATGCGGGTGTGGTGTTCGGCGCGGATTTGCTCGCGTTCCTCGGCCGTTTTTGCAGTGCGCAATTTGTTGCGGTGCTCGATACGCTCCTGCCGTGTCATCAACTGGCTGCCATAGACCTGTTCACGGCTGGTGGTTTGTTGCTGAACCTGTTCCTTCTTTTGAATCTGCTGCTGGACCTGTTCGCCTTCTGCCGCCCAGGATGCGCCTGCGGCAGAATAAAGGGCCACAATGGTGGCGGAAATCAAGGTGCGTCTGAACATGGTAAACCTCCAACTGAATAGAGTTTTTTATTGAAAGCGTTCGTTGGGGAAGGGTCTGAAAAACACCGCATCCGTAACCATGAGACACCATGTTGCGGAATTTGGTTCGAATAGTCAGGCACGAATGGAGATGAAATTCCTGTGTGATGCCATGCCGCGTGTGCATTGGCACGGCAGCCACTAGCGCCGCATGATGGGGCGCCAGTGGTGCGGTCCGAATACTGGCCCGGCTACTTGCCGGGCGCTTCGGCTGTTTCACGCACGATCAGCCAGTTGTTTCCCTGCCGTTCCCATTCCAGGGTCTTGAGTGCCACGTCGCGATAGGCGGTTGAGCCGTAAGCTTGCCGGAACGAGGTGGTGGCATGTTGGGGGTCACGCACGTTCAGCTTGATGCCGGTGATCTCCAGAGAGAGGGATTGGGCGCGGCTGATGGTATTTTTACGCCTGGCTGCCCATGTTTCTCGCTTGCTGCCATCCGCGGGCATAAAGTCCGGCGCGTAGGCATTCAGATAAGCCTCGATGTTCTGGCCCGACCAGGCGGTTGACCAGGCTTTCAGCGCTTGGGCTACTTCATTTTCCGGGGTAACCGGCGCCACGGGTTCGGGCTGTGCCTGTTCCACCGGCTGGGATTCCTTGTGCATCTGCAATGCGCGTGCATTGAGCGCGTTCTTGTCGGCGGTGTACAGGGTGACGGCATCGGCGGGGCATTGCGTGGCGGCATCTTCGCCAGCCGCCCAGTTTTCCAGTTCCGGCACTTCGGCCTCATGTTTTGCCGAGACGCCCAGTGCGGGCAGCAGGCGCCCCATGCCAGCCTGTGTCCGGACATAGGCGATGGCCAGGTCATGCTCTGCATTGCTGTAGGCGCGCTTGGCCTGGAACAGTTCGTTTTCGGTATCGAGCAGATCGAGCAGGGTGCGCTGGCCGATATCGAACTGCTTGCGATAGGCGTCGCGTGCTTTCTCGATTGAAAGCTGGTGCTGATCGAGGTAATTCATCTGTTCGTTGAGCTTGCGCACATCGTTGTAGGCGATGGCCAGGTTCTGGCGAATATCGCGGCAGGCCTTGTCGCGGAGATCGCGAGCGACGTTGGCCTGTTCGATGAACTGGCGTTTGCGCGCCACATCGGACAAGCCGTTGAACAGGTTCCAGCTGAGCACCACTTCCGCGGTCTTGTTTTCATGCTGGCCGATATAGCCGTTGAGGTTCTGGCCGTGATCCTGCTTGAAGCGCAGGTCCACCCGGGGCTGAAATGCGGCTGAGCGCACGGATGCGGCATAACTGGCGGAGCGAACATTTTCAATCGAAGCGCGCAGGGCAGGATGCCCGGTTTGCGCAATCTTGAGGGCTGAGCCAGCCTCCTTGGGCAAATCCTGTGACAGGTTGGAAATTTCTTCCATTTCCCTGGCCGGGAATTCTCCGGCAATGCGCTGGAAGCGGGCGCTGACATCGTGCAGGTTTGAAGTCTCGGTCAGCAGGTTCGCCTCTGCCAGCGCCAGACGGCCTGAAGCCTGCTCCAGGTCCACGCGGCGGCCAACGCCGGCCTGGACTTTCTTCTCGATCTGTTCGAATACCGAACGGTGGCGGATATAGTTTTCTTCCGCCAGGTTGACCAGCTTGCGATAGCGCAGCACGTCAAAATAAGCGCGTGCGGTTTCCAGCGCGATGTTCTCGGCGTTATCCTGCAGTTCCAGGGCGCGGACCAGGCGGGCGTGATCGAGGCGTTTGACCTCATTGCGCGTGGCGAACCCGTCATATAGCATCTGGGTTAGGGTCAGCGTGGCCGAGTTGCGCGTATAGTCGCTCTGCAGCAGGGGGTCGTCCCTCGACTCGCGGCCTTTGCCGGCGGAAAGATCGAGACGTGGCAGGAAGGGGCCGAAGGCCGCGTCGCGTTCCTCTCCTGCCGCTTTGAAAGTATGCCAGCGCGACAACACCTCGGGATTGGTGAGCACAGCGTTTTTTACCGTCTCCCTGAGCGTTTGCGGCTGGGCGCCGGCCAGCGAGGGGGCGAGCAGCAGCATGAACCAGCAGAGAGGAAAACGTTTTTTGTGCCGCTTTGAAATAGCCAAACCTTATATTCCTTTAAGGATTTTCCTTGAATTGCAACTTTAAAGCATTTTGCGTTCCATGTGCATGGTGAGTGCCCTCGCCAAATGAAGCCAGGCGCCGGATGGTTGCGTATTTTAGCGCTCATGGTTCTACTGGCGGCATCTTTTGCCATGGCGGTCGATTTTGATCGTCTGCTGAATGGCATGAGCCAGCGCTTCGGGCAGGCGGGTGCCCAATCCCTGCGCGACTGGCAGAAACTGCTGGAGGAGGCCGGGCAGTTCAGTGCTCCGGAAAAGCTCAAGCGCGTCAATGAATTCTTCAACCGCCGCGTGCGCTTTGGCGAGGATCAGCAGATCTGGGGGCAAAGCGACTACTGGGCGACCCCCCTGGAAACCCTGGGCAAGGGGGCCGGGGATTGCGAGGATTTCACCATCGCCAAATACTTTACCCTGCTCAATCTCGGCGTCCCCCATGAACAGCTGCGCCTGATATACGTCAAGGCGCGTATCGGCGGGATGAACAGCAGCCTTAACCAGGCACACATGGTGCTGGCTTACTACCCGGCACCCGATGCTGAGCCGCTGGTGCTCGATAATCTGATCACCGAAATCCGCCCGGCAGGGCGCCGTCCCGATCTGGTGCCGGTCTTCAGCTTCAACAGCCAGGGTATCTGGCAGGGTGCCGCGGAAGGCGGCGCCCAGGGCCCTGGCGGGACAGGCCGTCTGTCACGCTGGCATACGCTGTTGCAGCGCGCGCGCGCAGAAGGATTCGAGTGAATGGATAAAGTCATGCAAACGGTAATGTGGGTGCCAAAATCTCGACAGTGTTGTCAAGAACCAGTGTCTGACAGCTTAATTGCAATATAGGAACGACCATGTCTATGTACCGCCAACTCTGGCTCGCGGTAATCGTGAGCACTCTTCTGGCCCTGATTGGCAGCCTGCTTGGCTCCACCCTGGGCGCGCGCGTCTATCTGCAGGAACAGTTGCAGATGAAAAATATGGATAACGCGGCGGTACTGGCGCTTTCCCTGGGGCAGACAAATACCGATGCCATAGGGATCGAGCTTGCGGTATCCGCCTTGTTCGATAGCGGACATTACGAGTTCATCCGGGTGGTCGACCCTCTGGGCAAGACGATTGTCGAACGCCAGGCACCCACAGGCCAGCATGAAGCACCGGAGTGGTTTGTGCGCCTGTTGCCGATCAGCCCCACTCCCGGGCAGGCACAAATCAGCAGCGGCTGGAAGCAACTGGGAACGGTCACGCTGGCCAGCCACAGCCGCTTTGCCTACCGCTCCTTGTGGCGCAGCGTGATCGGGCTGATTTCGGTGCTGGGCGTGGCGGGACTCTTTAGCGGTTATCTTGCTACCCTCATCCTGCGCCGCCTGCGCGTGCCGCTGAACACCGTCATCAGTCAGGCCCAGGCGATTGCCGAACGCCGCTTTGTGACTTCCGAGGTGCCGCGCGTACCGGAACTGCGCCAGTTGGCGGAGGCGATGAATGTGGCGGTGGAACGGCTCAAGTTCATGTTCGACGAAGAAGCCGCGCGGCTTGAGGCCGTCAGGCAGGAGGCGAACTCCGATGCGCTGACCGGGCTTGCCAACCGCAGCCATTTCATGGCCACGCTGCGCCAGGCACTCGAAGCCGAGGATGCGCACGGCGGCAGCCTGCTGCTGATCCGGCTCGCGAACCTGGCGGGCGTCAATCAGCATATTGGGCGGGATGCAACAGACCAGTGGCTGCACGGTATTGGCGCTGTCTTGCAGGCGGCTGCGGGCAAGAAGGGCGCCGCTGCCCGTCTCAATGGCGCCGATTTTGCATTGCTGCTGCCGGAGCATGATGGCAATACCCGTGATTTTGTCGCCAGGCTCCTTGCCAGTCTTACCAGGGAGTCCGAGCCCTATGTGAAGGAGGCGGCTGCCGCCTACATCGGCTTCGGCGGGTTTGTGCCGAACACGGATCTGGCAGCGCTCCTGTCGCGTACCGATGCCGCGCTGGCGAGCGCTGAATCCGCAGGCATCAGCGGCATGGCCGAAGCGGTACAGGATGACGAGGCTATGCCGCGCAGTGGCGAACAGTGGGAGCAGACCATTCGCCGCGCCCTGGCGTCCAATTGGGTGCGTCTGGTTTCCTTCCCGGTCAAGCGGCTCGATGGCTCGCTCTCGCACCGGGAGTGCCCGCTCCGGCTGATGTTCGATGCCGAAGGCGAGTGGCTGCCAGCGGGCCGCTTCCTGCCGATTGCCGAACGTTTGAAATTGACGCCGGAGCTTGATCTCGCAGCCATCGGACTGGGTCTCAAGGAGCTGGAGCAGAACCCTCAACTCGCCGGGCTGGCGATCAATCTGTCAGGCAGTTCCATCGAGTCCGTTAAATTCCGTGACAGCGTGCGCGCGCTGCTGCGAGCTTATCCCAAATCTGCCCCGCGTCTGTGGCTGGAGATTCCGGAAGCCGGGGCGTTGCAGCACTTCGATAGCTTCCGCCTGCTGTGCCGTGATTTGCAGGATGCCGGTTGTATTGCCGGGATTGAACACTTTGGCCGCCAGTTCAGCCAGATCGGCTTGTTGCACGGCCTGGGACTCGACTACATCAAGGTGGATGCAAGCTTTATCCGTGGTATCGAAAGCAACCCGGGCAACCAGACCTTCCTCAAGGGCCTGTCTGCCATTGCGCATGGCATCGGCATGCTGGTTTTTGCCGAAGGCGTGGTGAGCGAGGCGGAACTGAATGCCCTGAGCCAGCTCGGATTTGATGGCGCGACGGGGCCCGCGATCAAGGATGTGGCCGCTTGAAAAAGGCCCGCACAGGGCGGGCCAGAAAGTTCTTCCTGTAATTGGCAATCCATAGGGCCGCACTACGATGTATAACATGATATTTTACGGCAGTTTTCGTGGAGAACTTCAAATGCGTCCTTCCCTGGCCCTGCAAACCCATCGCGATGCCATTCGTGAAATCGCCCTGCGCCACCGGGTCAAGAATGTCCGGGTGTTCGGCTCTGTGCTGCACGGCGAAGATACCGAAGACAGCGACCTGGATATCCTGGTCGAACCGACTTCAGAAACCACGATGATGGACATCGGCGCGATTCAATATGAACTCAGCGAGTTACTGGGTATTTCGGTCGATGTGCTGACCCCACGTGCCTTGCCCGAGAGCTTCCGCCATCGTGTTTTGACAGAGGCGATCCCGGTATGAGTAAAGCAGAAACGCTGCGTCTGCATGATTATCTTGGCCATATTCTGGAGGCTATCGAACGCTGCCATCTCTATGTGGAAGATATGGACGAGGTGGCGTTCTTGCAGGACATAAAAACGCAAGATGCAGTTATTCGTACCTTCGAGGTTATTGGTGAGGCCGCGAACAATATCAAGAAGCGCCATGCCGAGTTCGCCATGATGCATCCGGATATACCGTTTGGATTTGCGATAGGTATGCGCAACGCGCTTTCACATGGATATTTCAAGGTCGATTTTGAATTGGTCTGGAAAACCATCCATGAGGATTTGCCCGAACTGCACAGCCAAGTTCGCAAACTGATCGAGCCACAGGGCTGATTCAGCCTTGACCTCCCCCGCTTCCAGTTCCTCAGACACACAAATAGGCTTTTAGTCAGAGATCAGCTTGCCCTTGTTGAGCAGGTCCTGGATGATCTGTTGATCTGAGCTGAATGTGCCGCTCGCTGTCAGGTCTGCCCACTGTCCCTGCAGGATAATCGTCTGGTCGGCTGCGCCTGCGTTATAGCCACCGGCAAATCCTCCGCTGGAGCTGATCTGTACCACGGCATCCGTACCCGATTGCGTAAAATGCAGGAAGCTGGTGAGATTCGTGGCGTCACTGCTTTCGCCTTGCAGGAGGTCGCGCAAGTCCAGCTTGTCTCCGCCTGCTGCCGCGGCAGCGCTATTGAAGTCCTGCACGGTATCTGCCGCGGGCGTTCCGGCGACGCCACGGTCGGAAAGTTCCCAGTGGAATGTGTCGGAACCCAGGCCGCCGATCAGCAGATCGTTGCCGGCACCGCCGGCCAGTGTGTCGTTCCCGTCGCCACCGTTCAGCGTGTCCGAGCCTGCGCCTCCGCGCAGCACATCCTCGCCGGCGCCGCCATTCAGCATGTCGTTTCCGGCGCCGCCTTCCAGAATGTCATGGCCGTCGCCGCCGCTCAGGGTGTCGTCGCCGTCGCCGCCGATGATGCGGTCATTTCGTATTGTGCCGGTGATGGTGTTGGCTGATGCGTCGCCGAAGATGTTGTTGGCCATCACGTTGAGCGTCAGGGTTGCCGCTGCGCTGGTATCGCCATCGGAATCGGTCAGCACGTATTCGACTTCGACCGGGGCCACCGCGGGCGCAGTGTTGTTAAGTTGCACGCTCTCGAACGTGACGCTGGTAACCCGGGCATAGGCCGCGCTATTGGCCTCGATTTCGATGCGGCCGATATTGCCGAACTCGGCGGGCACCGTAACCGTGCCTTCCTGGTTGCTGTAGAACTGGCCGATCTGGTTGCCCGCCACGTCGAACACCGTGTAGGTCAGTGCGTAGACCACACCGCCCGATGCGCCGAGGTTGCTGGCCCCGGAGGCAATCACGAAACTGACATCCTGCACGCCGTAGGGATGGGTCGCCTGGTTAAAGCTCACAACCAGGCGTTCAAGGTTGTCCACCGTCCGGTTTTCATCAATGGTGAAAATATCCGGCCCGCCGTTAACACCCACGCCATCACTCGAGGTGCCGGTTTCGTTACGGTAAACGAGGGTTTGTGCGGTACCGGTGCGGCTGATTCCGCTCAGCACGACGCCGCTCGCAACCGAGGGGGCGGCTGTGAAGGTGACGGTGGCCGGGGCTGCCGTAGGCGTGACCGGGATGCTCACAGTAGGTGGCGCATAGTCATAATAGCCCGTGGTATTGAAAACCAGGCGCTCGCCGCCGCTGGTGGCCTGCCAGATGAGTTCCCCGCTGGTAATGGCATAGGTAAATCCGCTGCCGGAGCCGGTGCTATTGCTGGTGAGATCGAAGGTTTGCCCACGGAAATTGATCGAGCTGACTTGTGCCTGATCGACCGCCACGTCGACGCCCGCCCCTGCAGGAGAAAAGCTCGTGACCTGACCGCCGAGGGCAAGGCCGCCATCGGTTCCCAGGCCGGTAATGACATTGCCTTCCAGATGGGTCTGGTTGGGCAGCAGCGTATCGCTATCCGGGCGTGCGACAGGCGTGCCGTCGGCAACCTGGATGGTCACGGTCGCTGGCGCGGTCACATCGCCATCATTGTCGCGCGCCACGAAATCGAGGGAGAAGCTGTCACCCACCACGGCGGATGGGGAAGTGAAGAAGGTGTAGTCACCGGTGCTGAAGTTGAATGTCAGCGTGCCGAGCCCGAATCCACTGGAGGAATTCAGCGTCAACAAGTCTCCCGCCAGCGCGGGCGGCAGGAAAGTGCTGTCGTTGCTGATCTGGCCGCTTGCGGCAGGGTCGTAAGTGAAGATTACATTCTGGTCCGGTACGCCGTTGCCATCGCTGTCGAGCATCAGCGTGATGGTCTGCACATGGCCGCCGTCGGCCCCGAGAACGTTGCCCGCATTGTTGCCGGCCACCAGGTTTCCGCCGAATGCAGGCGGGATGGTGGAAAGCAGCGCCGAGTCGAGTTCGTTAAGGTCCGGCACGATAATCGCAGGGTCCTTGATCCCGCTGCCGTCGGCATCCACGTTGTGGATATTGTTGAGATGCTGCGGATTGGCAATGCCGGTACCGACGCCTACGCCGTAGGAATCGATATTGTTGCTGGCAACGAAGGTGTCATAGCCTGTCACGCCAACCGGGTCGGTGATATTGCCGACCGAGGGCTCGCCATCCGAGAGGAAATATACGGCGTTTTGAACCGCAGGATCCACGCTACCGAAAGCGGTCTGTACCGCATCCAGTGCGGCCTCGTAGTTGGTGCCGCCACTGCCCGTCATCGAATTGATGCCGTCAATGGCATCCTGCTTCGTCGTATAGGCTAAGCCACTGTTGAGAATGGTGGCGCTGCTGGAGAATGTGATCAGTTTGATCGACACGTTCTGCGCCTGGTTGAAGTACTCCTCCACCAGCTGAACCATTGCCGCCTTCGCCATATCCAGACGAGTGGTGATGGTGGTGGAGCCGTCCGGATTGATCTGCCGCACCGCGCCGCCCGCCGTGGCGCTGGTCATGCTGCCAGAAACGTCGAGTACCAGTACGAGGTTGTAGCTGGGCAGGGGGTTCTCGGATACTTCCATCACCTTGTCGTAGGCGACCGGCTTGTCATCCACCACGGTTACCCTGAGTGCCGCTGAAGTGCTCACATTCGACACGTAATTGAATACTTCATTGACCGACAGATCGTTGGCCGGCGCGCTGTTGTCAGCCGGTTTGAGCAAGGTATAGGTGTAATCGCCGGCGCAGTGCCCGTGCTATCGACT
>JBAZID010000015.1 GCA_041651995.1 Sulfuricella sp.
CAGCAACAAACTTCATACAACATGCTGGCCAGACGCCTGAGAATCCCGGGGTAAGTCACATTTCCGGACCTGTTTTCCACAGAACTACCGGGCGGGAACAACAGAAGGCGCAACGGGCAAGGGCACAACATTCGCAGAGCCCGCCGGATTCCCTGGCTGGAGCCCTGCTGCAGGCTTCTGTTCGGCCTTTTGCTGCCATTTTTGCTTCAATGCCTGGCGCTTTTCCGGTGGCAACTGTTTGAATTTCTGGTAGCGCTGCCGCGCCTGCTCGCGTTCCTCTGCGGTCAGCCTGTCCCAGTCCTTGAGCTGAGCCTGAACTCGCTGTTGCTCAAGCGGCGTCATTTTACGGTAATGCTTGGCCACGCCCAGCAGCTTGAAGCGCTTGCGTGCTGACATATCATCCCAGTTCCCGGCCACCGGGGAGAGGATCTGCTTCTGTTCCGGGTTCAGTTCCGACCAGCGCGGCGGTTTGGCAGAATCAACTGCGAAACTCATGCCAGGCAGCAGAAAGAGCCAGAGCGCTAGCGCCGCGAGGATTGATCTAGCCATGAATCAAAATCAGAATCAAGATAAGCATGAACTGGCAAATCTCCAGCCAGCAAGGTGGCGTCCTCATCATCCGGCTCAACGTCATTGATTTCCTGCCAGTTGAATGCGATCAGCAGACCCAGTAGCAAAACGGCGAACGGAATCCAGAATCGCAACGAAGAGTGTCCATGCCCGTGGTGTCCGGAATGCATTTCGCCATGACCTGCCATCGCCACACCAAGAACCTGCCGGGAAGTGGCATGCGCGGCCAAAGCCTGCTTGCGGGCAGAGTGCAAGTTTTCCAGCACAGAGCGATCCAGCTGATTGGCGCCGTGATTCAAATACTGGGTAATTTTTTTTGCTATGTTCCGCTCGTTCATAGCCTCACTCCTTTATTCTTCAACGTGGCAGCCAGGGAATGCACTGCCCGAGAACAATGGGTTTTCACACTCCCTTCGGAGCACCCCATTGCCGCCGCCGTTTCGGCGACATCCATATCCTCCCAGTAACGCAGCACGAATGCTTCCCGTTGACGCGCCGGCAACTTTCCTACTGCATCTTCAATCACAGCGAGCGTTTGCGCCCGATCCAGCTGATTTGCCGGATTCTCGAAGTAATTGGAGTCGCTTTCAACTTCCAGAGTTTCCAGCGGATCCTGCTCATCGCCTTCCTTGTTGAAAGAAAACGATGACAACAGGGTGGTCCACAGCGCGCGCACCTTGTGGCGACGGAAGTAATCGCGAATGGCATTTTGCAAAATACGCTGAAACAACATCGGCAGCTCATCAACCGGGCGCGTGCCATACTTTTCCGCCAGCCGCATCATGGCATCCTGGACAATGTCCAGCGCGGCATGATCGTCATGCACGGCGTATGCCGCCTGCTTGAACGCGCGCCGTTCAACCTGGATCAGGAAATCCGAAAGTTCGCGTTCAGTGGCCAGTTTCTGAATCCCATAAATGCAATAAAACAATGCTGTACTCCGCATAATAGCAAAAAACCGCCATTTTCAGGGCATCCCATGGCGCCGATGCAATGCCGCACTTGACCAAACACTCCGCAACCATTACTGTTCGGGGTCTTTTTGTTAGTTTGTCAGACAAGGCATTTCCATGGAGTTAACGGGCGCAGAAATCACTGTACGCTGCTTGGCGGAAGAGGGGGTCGAATATGTATTCGGTTACCCCGGCGGCGCAGTGCTCAACATCTACGATGCAATTTACAAGCAGGACAAGTTCAAGCATGTGCTCGTGCGCCACGAACAGGCCGCGGTCCACGCGGCCGATGGCTACGCACGCGCCACAGGCCGTACCGGCGTGGCACTGGTTACATCCGGGCCAGGCGCAACCAATGCGGTCACCGGCATTGCCACGGCGTACATGGACTCGGTACCAATGGTGGTGATCAGCGGCCAGGTTCCGACTCCCGCCATCGGCATGGACGCCTTCCAGGAAGTGGATACCGTCGGGATTACACGCCCCTGCGTCAAACACAACTTCCTGGTCAAGGATATCCGGGAGCTCGCCAGCACTATCAAGAAAGCATTTTATATCGCCTCGACAGGGCGCCCCGGCCCGGTTCTGGTGGACATCCCCAAGGATGTGACCCAGTTCAGGACCGAGTTCGAATATCCCAAGAGTGTCAGCCTGCGCTCCTACAACCCGGTGACCAAAGGGCATAGCGGCCAGATCAAACGTGCCGTGCAGATGTTGCTGAGTGCCAAGCGCCCGATGATCTATGCGGGCGGAGGGGTGATCCTTTCCGATGCCGCCAAGCAACTGACCGAACTGGCACGACTGCTGGGCTTTCCTTGCACCAACACCCTGATGGGCCTGGGCGGCTTTCCTGCCAGCGACCCGCTTTCGGTCGGCATGCTCGGCATGCACGGCACCTACGAAGCCAATATGGCAGTACAGCACAGTGATGTGCTGGTGGCCATCGGCGCGCGCTTCGACGACCGGGTGATCGGCAATCCCGAGCACTTCTACCAGGAAGAACGCCAGATCATTCACATCGATATCGATCCTTCCTCCATCTCCAAGCGCGTCAAGGTAGATGTACCCATCGTTGGCAACGTACCCGACGTGCTGACGGAAATGATCAAGCTGATCAAGGCCAGCAAGGAAAAACCGGATCAGGCCGCACTCAAGACCTGGCTGACGCAAATCGAATTGTGGCGCTCGCGCGACTGCCTCAAGTATGACCGCAGCAGCGACATCATCAAGCCCCAGTACGTGCTGGAAAAACTGCATGAAGTGACAGGAGGCGATGCCTTCGTGACTTCCGACGTGGGTCAGCACCAGATGTGGGCAGCGCAATTCTACAAGTTCGACAAGCCGCGCCGCTGGATCAACTCCGGTGGCCTGGGCACCATGGGTTTCGGCCTGCCGGCTGCCATGGGCGTACAGTTGGCCCACCCTGCTGCGATGGTGGCTTGTGTCACGGGCGAAGGCAGCATCCAGATGAACATCCAGGAACTGGCCACCTGCAAGCAGTTCAACATTCCCATCAAGATCATCCTGCTCAACAATCGTTATCTGGGCATGGTGCGGCAGTGGCAGGAGTTTTTCTACGGCGAACGCTATGCCGAATCCTACATGGACACCCTGCCGGATTTCGTCAAGCTGGCCGAGGCCTATGGACACGCCGGTCGGCGCATCGACAACCCGGCCGATGTGGAAGGTGCGCTCAAATGGGCGTTCTCCCCAGAAATGAAGGACACGCTGGTGTTCCTCGACTTCCGTACCGATCAGACCGAGAACGTATATCCCATGATTCCCGGCGGCAAGGGCCTGTCTGAAATGATTCTGGTGTAAACATGCGACACATCATCTCCCTGTTAATGGAAAACGAAGCTGGTGCCCTGTCCCGCGTAGCGGGCCTGTTCTCGGCACGCGGCTACAATATCGAGTCGCTGACCGTGGCGCCGACTGAAGACGCCACCCTTTCACGCATGACCATCGTCACGCGCGGCTCCGATGAAGTCATCGAGCAGATCACCAAGCAGCTCAACAAGCTGATCGATATCGTCAGGGTAGTGGACCTGTCCGAAGGTGGACATATCGAGCGTGAACTGATGCTGGTCAAGGTCCGTGCCGAAGGCGAGTGGCGCGAGGAAATGAAGCGCATGTCGGACATCTTCCGCGGCCGCATCATCGATGTCACCGACAAGACCTACACCATCGAAATGACCGGTGCCGGTCACAAGCTGGATGCTTTCCTGAGTGCGCTGGACAAGAGCGCCATTCTCGAAACCGTGCGCACCGGCGCTTCCGGCATCGGTCGCGGCGACAGAATTTTGAAATCGTGAGGGGTGAGGGGTGAGGAGTGAGGGGGAAACCCTGCTCCTTGCTCCTTTCTCCTCACTCCTCACTCCTCACTATGCAATGAAATGAAAGGAAAACCATGAAAGTTTATTACGATAAAGACGCTGACCTCTCCCTGATCAAGGGCAAGAAAGTCACCATCGTCGGCTACGGCTCGCAGGGCCACGCCCACGCCAACAACCTGAAGGATTCCGGCTGCAAGGTCACGATCGGCCTGCGCAAGGGCGGCGCTTCCTGGGACAAGGCCGAAAAAGCCGGCCACAAGGTGGAAGAAGTGGGCAAGGCCGTCAAGGGCGCCGATGTCGTCATGCTCCTGGTACCGGACGAGCAGCAGCCCAGTGCGTACTATGGCGAAATCGAACCCAACATCAAGAAAGGCGCCACCCTGGCCTTCGCCCATGGATTCAACATCCACTACAACCAGATCCTGCCACGCGCGGACCTGGACGTGATCATGGTCGCCCCCAAGGGCCCCGGCCATACCGTGCGCTCCGAATACCTCAAGGGCGGCGGCGTGCCCTCCCTGATCGCGGTGTACCAGGACAAGTCCGGCAAGGCCAAGGACATCGCCCTGTCCTATGCTGCTGCCAACGGCGGCACCAAAGGCGGCGTGATCGAAACCAACTTCCGTGAAGAAACCGAGACCGACCTGTTCGGCGAACAAGCCGTGCTGTGCGGCGGTGCAGTGGAACTGGTCAAGGCCGGCTTCGAAACCCTGACCGAAGCCGGTTACGCGCCGGAAATGGCCTACTTCGAATGCCTGCACGAACTCAAGCTGATCGTGGACCTGATGTACGAAGGCGGCATTGCCAACATGAACTACTCCATCTCCAACAACGCGGAATACGGTGAATACGTCACCGGCCAGCGCGTCATCGCCGACCAGGCCCGTGCCGCCATGAAGGAAGCGCTGACCAACATCCAGAACGGCGAATACGCCAAGCGCTTCATTCTGGAAGGCAAGACCAACTACCCGGAAATGACCGCCCGCCGCCGCCTGAACGCAGAGCACCCGATCGAAATCGTGGGCGCACAACTGCGTTCCATGATGCCGTGGATCGCCAAGAACAAGCTGGTTGACCAGTCTAAAAACTAAGACCGTGAGAGGTGAGGCGGGAGGGGTGAGGCGAAGAAACCGCCCACGCCTCACCCCTCACCCCTTACGCCTCACCCAAAAATGTGCATCGGCGTAGCCCCTCCCAAATTGAATAACTACCCTCACCCCATTATTGCCCGTGAAGGCTGGCCCTTCCTGGCTGCGGCTATTATTGCCTCCCTTTTCGTGACGATCCTGTATGGCTGGCTGCCTGCCGCGCCGCTGTGGATCATCACCCTGTTTGTACTGCAATTTTTTCGTGACCCGGCGCGCACCGTGCCGCAGGCACCCAATGCCGTACTCTCGCCCGCGGACGGCCGCATCGTTGCCGTGGAACGCGCTTACGACCACTACCTGCAACGTGACGCCCTGAAAATCAGCGTATTCATGAATGTATTCAATGTTCACTCCAACCGTAGCCCGGTGGATGGCACGGTTAGGGAAGTGTGGTATCACCCCGGCAAATTTTTCAATGCCGACCTCGCCAAGGCTTCGCTGGAAAACGAGCGCAACGCGGTGTGGCTGCAAACCAGGAACGGCGCGGATGTCACCTCGGTCCAGGTGGCCGGCCTGATTGCACGGCGCATCCTGTGTTACGTGGTACCGACTGACGAACTGGCCCGTGGACAGCGCTATGGTTTCATTCGCTTTGGCTCCAGGGTGGACGTTTACCTGCCGCTGACCGCACAGCCGAAAGTCAGTCTGGGCGACAAGGTTCGCGCCACGGAAACCATCCTGGCGGAACTTGTCTAAAATCCTTATGCAACAGCCGGATAAATCCAAAGCCCTGCTCGATCCCGACAAGCGCCGGCGCGGCATTTACCTGCTGCCCAACCTGCTCACCACGGCCGCGCTGTTTGCCGGCTTCTATTCCATCGTCCAGGCCATGAACGGGCGCTACGAAGCCGCCGCCATGGCCATCTTCATTGCCATGGTGCTGGATGGCCTGGATGGCCGGGTGGCACGCATGACCCGGACCCAGAGCGCTTTCGGCGCCGAATACGACTCCCTCTCCGACATGGTGTCCTTCGGCGTCGCCCCTGCCCTTGTCGTCTATGTCTGGGCGCTGAAAGGCATGGGCAAGCTGGGCTGGATTGCGGCCTTTGTGTACTGCGCATGCGCCGCTCTGAGATTGGCGCGCTTCAACACCCAGCTCGAAGTGGCCGACAAGCGCTATTTCCAGGGACTGCCCAGCCCGGCCGCGGCTGCACTGATCGCCGGCCTGATCTGGGTGATGCACGATTACGGCGTCGATGGGGCTGACATCCGCTGGCTGGCCTGGGGATTGACCCTGTTCGCCGGCCTCACCATGGTCAGCAATGTCCGCTATTACAGCGGCAAGGACATCAACCTGCGCCGCAGCGTGCCGTTCGCGGTGGTGCTGCTGATCGTACTCGGCTTCATCCTGATTTCGCTCGATCCGGCACACGTTCTGTTTGGCGCATTCGTGCTCTATGGATTATCCGGCTATGCAGTCTGGATCTGGCAGCGCGTGCGCACCGGCAAGAAAAACCCTGTTTCCACACCTGAAAACTGACCACTCCCATCATGTCATTTGAAAGCCTCGGGCTACGCCCGGAAATCCAGCGCGCCGTGGCCGAACAGGGCTACACCGAGCCCACCCCGATCCAGGCGCAAGCCATCCCCGTGGTGCTGCAGGGCCGCGACATCATGGCGGGCGCGCAAACCGGGACCGGCAAGACGGCTGCCTTCACCCTGCCGCTGCTGCACCGTCTGGCCACCCATGCCAGCACCAGCACCTCGCCCGCGAAGCACCCCGTTCGCGCCCTGATCCTCACCCCCACCCGAGAACTGGCGGCCCAGGTAGAGGAAAGCGTGCAAACCTACGGCAAGCATCTTCCCCTCAAGGCTACCGTCATCTACGGCGGCGTCAACATGAATCCCCAGACCGAGGCGTTGCGCACCGGCGTGGACATCGTGGTCGCCACGCCAGGCCGCCTGCTGGATCATGTGCAGCAAAAGAGCATCAACCTCTCCAAGGTCGAATTCCTGGTGCTGGACGAAGCCGACCGCATGCTGGACATGGGTTTCCTGCCCGACCTCAAGCGCATCATGGATTTGCTGCCCAAACAGCGTCAGAGCCTGCTGTTCTCCGCCACTTTCGCCGAAGAAATCAAACGCCTGGCCGATTCCTTTTTACACAACCCGGCGCTGATCGAAGTCGCCAGTCGCAACACCGCCGCCGAAACCGTCACCCAGCTTGCCTATCGGGTGGACCAGGCACGCAAACGCGAACTGCTCGCCCACCTGATCAAGGCTCAGGACCTGCGCCAAGTGCTGGTATTCACCCGCACCAAGAGCGGTGCTGACCGCCTCGCCCACCAGCTCGACCGCGACGGCATCCGCGCGGATGCGATTCATGGCGACAAGACCCAGCCGCAGCGCACCAAGGCCCTGTCCGACTTCAAGGAAGGCGAGGTGCGGGTGCTGGTCGCCACCGACGTGGCCGCGCGCGGCATCGACATCGACCAGCTGCCCCATGTATTCAACTTCGAGATGCCCAATTCGCCGGAAGACTACGTGCACCGCATCGGCCGCACCGGTCGCGCCGGCAGCCAAGGCGATGCGATTTCCCTGGTATGCGAGGAAGAAATGCGGATGCTGGCCGAGATCGAACGCCTGATCAAGCGCGAAATCCCCAAGGAGGTTGTGCCGGGCTTTGAACCGGGAAGCGCACCCAAATCCGAGGAATCCCCCAGGGGGCGCGGGCGTGAACGTGAACGCGCTCCCCAGCGCCGGCCCGAACTGCCACCAGCCGCTGAACGCCATGCCCAGCGCGCACCGAGCGAGGGCTTGCCGAAACCGGCAGCCAACAACCACCACCAGAAGCAGCCGATGGGACATGCCGCTTCACATGGCAAGCGCCCCAACCGGCCTGTCGCGGCGCTATTGGGCGGGTTGAAGAAGAAAGATAGTTAAATCAGATCGGTATTTCTTTGCAAAGTTTTGCAAAGAAATGCTTTAGTGAAGATTCATTACTCATACTATTTCATGCGTTGGACTCGTGATTTCAAAGTGCATAAGCACGTCCGCAGAGCAGCCTTTCTTTAATATTCAATTTATTGTGGTTTCGCATTGAGCACTATGCCAATGGCGTGCATACTCTTGGCCTATCAGTCTTTTTAAAACCGTTTAATCACTGTTAGCCCTTTCATATGCACATTGAAGGCACTCTCACCAAATGGAATGATGATCGTGGCTTTGGATTCATCACACCCTCTCAGGGCGGCCCTGAGGTATTTGTCCATATTTCTGCTTTTCCAAAAGGCTATCAACGCCCCAAACTCGGAGAACAGCTCACTTTTGAGATAGAAGTAGCTGAAGATGGAAAGAAGAAAGCAAAAAACATCTTGTACCCCAGTCGTCCAGTCGTGCGCCCTATTCGCCAGAGTGATCTACGCAATCGCCGCGAAAAAAAGAGCTTGGTTGGACAAATCATTCCACTTATCGTTGTTGGCGCATTGGTAGCCTATGGTTACAACAGATTTAACCACCACACTCCTCCAGAAACGGATGTTGCAGCCCAAACCTACGAAGCTGTTACTCTCCAATCTAACAAGCAAGAAACTTCGATATCCTTTCAGTGCGATGGTCGAACTCATTGCTCACAAATGACTTCTTGCGCCGAGGCAACCTTCTTTTTAAGAAACTGCCCCAACGTTCAAATGGACGGCAACAATGATGGCGTCCCATGCGAACAACAGTGGTGTGGATAGCTCGGGCAGGGTGCTAAAACCAACAGGAATGGCGTTTCATATAGTGAAATATGACTATTTGGTACGCTTTGCGGACGATTGATTGCCGGGGGCAGCCCGGCGGCTGATTACCTTTCTTGCTTTGCCAAGAAAGGTAATCCAAAGAAGGCAACCCCCATCCACCGCCCCTTCGGGGTCCCCTGCGCTGCTCGTCAAGCCGGGCGGCTGCGCAACTCGCGCTACGCGCTCAGACAGTGCTCGCCGACTGCCCCCGGCTTGGCTGTGCTGCTCGGCGGTGGACCGAGGGGAGAAAGAACAACACCATCCCATCCCTGGCCCTTCCCTTGAAGGGAAGGGTGCTCCCTCACTCAATACGCGCCATCGCGATGGCATGTTTTTCGGAACGCCGAGCGTTGAATTGCCACCCAACTTCCCCTCTGCGCCGCTTCGGGTTGGCAGGCGGATTGGGGGATGTCGGCTGCGCCCTGTTTGAGCTCCGCGACAGCCCGCGTCTTGTGCGGGCTGTTAGGGCGAGTTGCGCAGACGCCCAATTTGCCTGACAAGCCGAAGGAACCCGAAGGGCGGCGCAGCGGGGTGCCTTTTTCTTTGGTGCCTTTCTTTTGGGCAAGCAAAAGAAAGATACCCGCTGCCGGGCGGCCCCGGCACCCAATCAACCATGCGCAAAGCGCATTCAAACTAGCCGCCCAAACCTACCCCAGAAAAGCCTCCTTAGGCCCCAGATAATCCAGCTCCTCCCGGCTGCTCTCCCGTGCCAATATCGCATTGCGATGCGGAAACCGCCCAAACCTTCGTATCAGCTCGCGGTGGTGCCAGGCAAAGCGCAAATTCCCTTCCAGCCCAGCCTGTTCGAACATCATCACAGACAAATCCTGATCGGCAAGATGCTCGCTGTGCATCAGCGGCATGTACAGGAAACTCAAGCGCCCGGGAGCAATCTCCCTGTCGTAGCCTTTGGCAATGGCCAATTTGCAGGCTTCGACCGCCTGCTGCTCGGTTGAGAAACTTCTGGCTTCGCCGCGAAACATGTTGAGCGGCAGCTGATCGAGCACGATCACCAGCGCCAGGCAGCCTTCCGGGCTGTGCTTCCAGTCATCCAGCCGCCCTTCCGCAACCGCACACCATAGCGGCTCATACTTGGCGCAGATTTCCGCATCGAGTTGCGGCGTGGAAGAAAACCAGCGCGAGGCCATGGGTTCCGAATACCAGAATTGGAGAACATCGTCGGGGCTGATTGCCGGGATATCGGGATCGTCTTGCATTGCCGCCATGATCAAACCTCCACCAGCACCGGGCCGGGGAAAATCAGCGCGCAGTGGATTTTTTTGCCTGAAAACACGCTTTCCATGGCGCTACGGTATTCGCGCATCTGCCCCAGATAGGGAGCAGCCAGGGCTTCTGGGTCGCCGCCGGAAGCCCCGGTCTTGTAGTCCAGCACCCACACGCTGTCGTCAAATTCAACCAGGCGGTCGAGGCGCCGCAGCTCTCCGCCCGCGCCCTGATAGGCAAGTTCGTTGTAGGCCGCCAGATACTGGGATGAGTCGTAAAAGCGCCGCAAGTCAGGCGCCTGCAGCACGTCCAGCGCGCCCTGCCAGAGCGGGGCGAATGCTTCCGGCTCCAGCGCAAGCTTCGCCCGCAGGCTTTCCGCCTGCTCTGCCAGCGGCTGATCCGGGCGTACCCACTCCAGCAGGGCGTGCACCCGGATACCAAATAGGCGCGCCGCATCCAGCCTGGTGAACTCGCGACGGCCGGTTGGTGGCACGGGCAAAGCCGTGATCTGGGCTTGTTCCTGCTCCGTCGGCATCGCCTTGGTAGCAAGTGGTTGCGGCAGCATCGCTGGCAGTTCGCTCTCAAGCCCGGCCTCCGCCAGGCTGTTTTGAAGCAGCTGGTGCCACGTCTCTGCCGCCCTGCCGGCGCAGCCGCTGACAATGAACATCTGCCGCGCCCGCGTCATGGCGACGTAGAGCAGGTTGAGATTCTCGCGCCGGGCATGTTCCTGCTCCTCGTTCACCAGCTGGTCGTGCGCCCTTGCCTGTTCACCCTTGTGGCTCAACAGCGAAAAATACTGCGGCGCCGGCGCTTGCGGCGGCCAGTCGAGCAGCACGCGGTAGCCGCCATCGCTGCGCGGCGCGGTATTGGCGTCCAGCAGCCACACGATGGGCGCTTCGAGCCCCTTGGCGCCATGCACGGTGAGGATCCGCACTGCATTGCCGCCATCGCCGATCAGCCCTTCATCCGGCGATTCCTGCTCGGGCGCGCGGCGGAGGGCAGCCACTTCATTGATGAAGCGCGCCAGGCTGGGGTAACGTCCGCTGTCCATGTTCAGCGCCAGTTCGATGAACGCCCGCAGATTGGCCTGCACCGCCTCCGCCATGGCCTGCGGCACGGCACTGCGGTAGCGCGCCTGCACCTCGCCCTGGAAATAAATCCGGTCCAGCAGGTCATGCACCGGCAGGCGGTCGGCCATTTCCTGCCAGGACTGGAGCAGGGCGCGCGCCTGCCGCAGGGCGGGGCTCAGCGCCGCGTCTTCCAGTTGGCGCAGGCGCTGCCACCAGCTTAACCCCTCCCGGCCTCCTAACCCCCCTCGATCCCCCCTTATCAGGGGGGAAGGAAGACACTCCTCCCCTGTCTCGCCAGAGCGAGCAGTTGTACTGCCGCTCTCGGCGGGGACACTCCTTGCGGGTGACAAGGGGAGGTTGGTTGGGGTTGCCAGCCGCATCAGATCCTCATCCGAGCAGCCAAAGATGGGCGAGCGCAGCACCTGTGCCAGTTTCAGATCGGAAAAAGGCGTGACCAGAAACTCCAGCAGGGCGACCAGGTCGCTGCATTCCAGCGTGTCCAGCAGGCCGCCCTGTCGCGAGCTGAGATAGGGAATTCGCTCCGCGCGCAGCTTGCGCTCGTAGCTGGCGAGCCAGGTGCGGCCCCGCACCAGGAGCATGAAATCGCGGTATTCGGCGGGACGCGGGCCAGTTTTCTCGTCCATGACCCGACAGGTGCCGACCATGGCGCCGATTTTCTCCGCTACCTGCTCGGCTTCCTGCTCGTGGCGCGCATCCTCGTCTTCCACGCGCGCCTGCTGCAAGGGGTTGCGCAGCGCCAGCCCGTCTTCACTGGCGGAGGCCGCGCTGCCTTTTTCCGCCAGCGGCAGAACTGCAATGGCCCCGGGCAGATCGTCATGATGCCAGCCATGCTCGCGGAAGCCGCTGAAATCGGGCTGACCGGCGAACACCCGGTTGACGGCTTTAATCACTGCTGGCGCGCTGCGGCGCGAAGTGTCCTGCTCCAGCCGGGCAGCGGCAAAATCGCGCGCCAGATCCTCTGCCGCAATCTGGAACAGGCGCGGCTCGGCGCGGCGGAAGCGGTAGATCGACTGCTTCGGGTCGCCCACCAGGAAAACCGTGGGCCGGTTCCCGGCCGCGCCGTAGGCCGACAGCCAGGATTGCATGACCTGCCACTGCAGCGGGTTGGTGTCCTGAAACTCGTCCAGCAGGATATGCCGGTAGCGGCTATCCAGCTTGTACTGCATGTATTCCGCGTGCTCGCTGCGGCTCAGGAGCTGGAACACGCGCCATTCCACATCGGCGAAGTCCAGCATCTGGCGCTCTTCCTTGAGCCGCTGGTAGGCCGCCAGCAATGCCGCGCCGCTGCGCAAGCCATCACGGTTGAAGCGGTAGGCCGCCTGCGCGGAGAGGCGGTCGCGCGCCTCGAACAGCAAGGTGCAAATCCTCTGATGCAAGTCGAGCAGACGTGCCTCGCCATCAGCCCCCAGGCGCTTGGCCTGGGTGGGAGAGGGGTTGCGCACACGCGGCTGCGCCTCTTGGGTAAAGCACACGTTCCATATTTGTTCAAAGCGTTGTAACTGCTTATCCAACGCCAGGGCATCCACTAATTTCGCCGCCAGCTTCTGGTCGGTCGCGGTATTTCTCCCCAGGAGTTGCGCATATTCGAGCTGCCATTCCAGCAGAACGCTGTCCTGCTGCAATTCAGCCAGCACGTCCTGCTCCGGGTCGACGTCCAGCTCGGACTGCACCCGCTCCACCGCATAAGCCACCGGGTCTGCCTGACCGGCCGTATAGGCCCACCACTCGGCGCGCTTGGCCACGAAACCCAGCAGCAGGGCACGGGTATTGCTCAAGCCATGTTCGCGGAACAAGGCCTGCAGGGCGGCAGCGCCGGGGTCCCCGTCTGCCTGTTCGGCCAGATCCTCGGCAAAATTCTGCCAGGCCTCTTCCTGCAGGGCGGCGGTCTGGTCGAGCAGGCTGAAATTGCCGACCGAGCCATCGCCCAAAGGCGCGCGCTGCAAGAGCTGCAGAAACCAGCCGTGGAAGGTGTTGATGGTGAGCGCGGGTTCGGCGGTCAGCACCCGCTCCAGCAGGTTGCGCGCCTCGGGCAGGATGGCATCGATTTCGTGCTCGGCCAGCGCACGCTGGCGCAGGAATTCGCGCACCTCGTCTTCCGGATGCAAGGCCAGTGCATTAAGCCATTCCAGCAGGCGCGCCTGCATTTCCTGCGCGGCCTTGCGCGTGAAGGTAATGGCCAGGATCTCGCCCGGTTTGGCTCCCGCCAGCAGCAGACGCAGGATGCGCGACACCAGCAGCCAGGTCTTGCCGCTGCCGGCACAGGCCTCGATCACCACCGAGCGCTTGGGGTCGAGCGCCGTTCTGAAATCAAAGGGTTGATTCATCAAAAAATCTTTGTTTGAAACCACGGAGGGCACGAAGAACACGGAGAAAGGCAATTTACCGCTTTTATTGCCTCACCCAAGGGGTGAATGAAATTCATCGTTTTTGTCCTCCGTGATCTCCGTGAACTCCGTGGTTAATCGAGTTTTTCAGTTTCATTCCAGTAATCCTTGCGGCACAACCCGCGCATTTCGCAGTACTGGCAGACCGCGCTCACGCCCTGGGCAGGCAGCGGCGCGCCCTCATGCAGCGACTGGAACAGGCCTTGCAAGCGTTCAAGGCTGGCCTCGGCCAACTCTGCCAGCGGCTCGGGCGGTTCGAGCTGGCGCACCACTTCCCCGTCCACCGCGACAAATGCCGCCTGCTGCGGCAGGGCTTCAAGCAGCAGGGCGTAGCAGGCGAGCTGCACGTCTTCGCCAGCGGTCTTGAGTTTTTTCTTCAGGCTGTCGAAATTCTGGGTCTTGTAGTCCAGCACCGCCTGCTCAGAGCCTCTGCGGTCCACCCGGTCCAGCCTGCCGCGCAAGGTGAGCTGCTGCTCCCCCGCCAGCGTGATCGGCCGCGCGCACGCGACCTCGCCCGCCTGCCAGCGCCAGCCCTCGCGCTCGCGCTGCGACTGCCAGGCAAGATAGACGGGAACGGCAGCCTGCCAGCGCAGCAGCCAGGCATGGCTAACAAAATCCGCCTCGATCGCCTGGCTGAAAACTTCCCTGCTGATTTCATGCAGGGCCTGCTCAAGCCCCTCCGGCGGACACTCCGCCACAACCGGATAACGGCCATGGAAGCGGTGCAGGATTTCATGCACGTATTCGCCGTAATCGCGCTTCTCCAGCGCCTGGGTCACCTCGTCCAGTTCATTCAGGTGCAAGGCGTGGCGTGCGAAGTACTGGTAAGGACAGGCCATCAGGCTGTTGTAGCCGCTCGCGGAAATGGTCCCGGGAACGAGAGCGGACGGCAGGGATGGCACGGGGCGGCCTGTCATGGCGAGCGCAGCGAAGCCATCCTGTTTTTCTGCCGGATGAACTTGTGGAGAGATTGCTTCGTCACCTTCGGCTCCTCGCAATGACGCGCGGTAAGCCAGCAGATGGAAGGTTTCCAGGCGCTCGAACCATGGACTGAGCGGGTTGGGTTCACCGTTCCTGCGCGCCTGCCACGTCACGCGCACTTCCGGCACACAGGCCAGCAGGCTGATCAGGTCCTGCCGCTCGGATTCCAGCGCCAGGCGGCGGTCCGGCAGGCCGAGCTGGGTGCGCACCGACTGGTTGAAGAACACGCTTTCCCGCCCCTGCCCCGGCAAATGCACCGCATCGGCGCCGGCAATGATCGCCGCGTCAAAGTTCCGCAGGCGGCAGGCGGCGAGGTGGGTGAAGACCACCGGGCTGGTGATGCTTTCGTCGCGGAACACCGCCTCTTCCAGCTGCTGGTTGAGCCACTGCCGCCACTCGGCATAGCGGAACAGGGTCGCATCGGGGGACAGCTCGCGCCGCAAGCCCTCCAGTAGCCGCAGCACCTGCTCGCCCGCCTGGTCGCGCTGCAGGCCCGGCAAAATCTCCAGCCGCTCCAGGCTCTCCTGCAAGGATTGCAGCCATGACGCGAGCGGGCGCTGTTTTTTCTTGTCCAGTTTTTGTTGCGCTTCGTACAGGATCTGCAGCAATTCCAGTACGTCCTCATCCTCGCCCGCAAGCGCACGGTAGTGGTGAAGATGCGACACCACGCTGTGCTTCCTGATCAGCTGTTCCAGGCGGTACACCGTATTGCGGCGGCGGGCGCCATCCCAGGCGGAAAAAATGAACGGGGACTTGAGCAGATCGAGCAGATCCTGGAAATGAAACTGGCTATCCAGATTATCCAGCCAGCGCATCATCACGGTACTGGCGCTGGTCGTGGACAAGGTCCACCCGGTTTCATCCTGCACCAGCACCTCTGCCCGTTCCAGCAAGGCGCGCGCGCGCCGGGCCACCAGGCGGTCCTGCACCACCACCGCGATGGCTGTTTTGCCCTGCGCCAGCCATTGGCCGATGCGGAACGCCAGCGCTTCGGCCTCATGCTCCAGACCATGCGCGCCGAACAAGGAAATACGCTGCCCCAGCGCACTTGCGGGCGCATGGCTGCGGCAGGCTTCTGCGCGCTCATGCAGCGGCGCGGCCTGCTCCGGGTCGGCCCATGCCGCTTCCAGCAGGGCGGGCAACCCCGCCGGATCTCCCTGCCCGCCATCGCTGTTAAAGCAGTGCACGGCATGGGCTTGCGCGTAACGCTCCAGGAACGCCTGTTCCACCGGCATCAGCGCCTGGAGCCCGATCAGGTATAGCGGGCCCGCCGCTTCGCTGGCAAGGTGCGACAACTGCAACTGGTAATGCGCCGCATCATCCAGCTCGCCGCTGCCAGACAGGGCGAACCACAGTTCATGCACCAGCCGCGCCTCGAACTGCATCGGGCTGCCGCGCCGCGCCTGATAAGCCTCTTCCATCTGCGTGAGGAAATCCTCGGCGGAAGCCGGAAGCCGCACCTGCCACAGGGTGATTTCATCAAACAGGCGCAGCAGTTCGGCGCTGACATGCCACAAATCCCCCTGGCGGAACCATTCCCTGGCGCGCAGAGCCTGATAGATCACTGCCTGGCGGCGGCTGAGCGGGATTATTGCAACGTCCTGATCCGCCTGCCCGGCCAGGTCCCTGAGTGTCGTGAAGCGTGGCAGCAGCAGGGTAGGCACGCCTGCAGCCGCGCACAGTGCACGGCCAAAATTTCCGGCGGCGTGCAGGTTGGGCAGCAACACGGTCACACCGCTCAGATTGGGCAGACGGGATCGCTCCTGGGCGATGATTTCACGCGCCGCAGCCGCAAGCAACTGATCCGGCGCCAGCGCGTAATTGCTTAAACCGCTCATTTCAGCATGAACCGCATACCCAGCATGGCACAGGCGGTCAGCACCACGCCTATGGCAAAATTGAGCCAGAAGGGCCAATGGCTGCGCGGCTCGAACACAAATGGCAAGAAAAACAACAACGAAGGCGGGACCAGAAAGAAAATATCGCGCGCGAAAGCGTTCACCCTCGCAATGTCCCTGGTATCCCAGTAAAGCCACGCCATGGCCAGCATTGAAGTAATCGGCAAAGCAATAACCACCGCCCCCCAAAAGGGGGAACGCTTGGCCATTTCCACTGCCGCGAGCAAAACCGCCACGCTGACTAAAACTTTAACCACCAGCATCAATACTTCCCTAAGTCGATATTTTTGGTTAGCATAGCGTCTACATCTGTCTTTGACCACCTACAACAGACTCCACCCCGAATACGCTTCAAACCATACATTCCCACTATTTCAGAACGTTACGAGGCAAGCCATGAGCGAACATATTCATTACATCAGCGACGATTCTTTCGAGCAGGAAGTGCTCCAGTCACAAATCCCCGTGCTGGTTGACTACTGGGCTGACTGGTGCGGCCCGTGCAAGATGATCGCTCCGATCCTCGATGAAGTGGCGCAAGAATACGCGGGAAAAATCAAGATCACCAAGCTCAACATTGATGAAAATCAGGCCACACCACCCAAATTCGGCATTCGCGGCATCCCGACCCTGATGATTTTCAAGAATGGTAACGTGGAAGCCACCAAGGTGGGCGCCCTGTCGAAATCCCAGCTCACCGCCTTTATTGACAGCAACATTTAAAGCCGTTACGCTTCACCCCAATTACTCTCTTCGACTGGCAAGCGCTTAGCTTGCCAGCTCAAGTTTCACCAGCCCTACCCCCCCATTCCCGCCACACTTCTTACAAGCGCTTCCTCTCCATGCATCTATCCGATTTAAAGCAAAAACACGTTTCCGAACTGGTTGAAATGGCGATCGCCAATGAAATCGATGGCGCCAGCCGATTGCGCAAGCAGGATCTGATTTTCGCCCTGCTGAAAAATCAGGCCAAAAAAGGCGAGAGCATCTTTGGAGATGGCACGCTGGAAGTACTGCAGGACGGCTTCGGTTTTCTGCGTTCCCCTGATACCTCGTACCTGGCCGGCCCGGACGACATCTATGTCAGTCCCTCGCAGATTCGCCGTTTCAACCTGCACACCGGCGACACCATCCAGGGCGAGATCCGCACCCCCAAGGAAGGCGAGCGTTATTTCGCGCTGGTGAAAGTGGACAAGGTTAACGACGAGCCGCCGGAAAATTCCAAACACAAGATCCTGTTCGAAAACCTGACGCCGCTGTTCCCCACCCAGCCGATGATTCTCGAACGCGACATCAAGGCGGAAGAAAACATTACCGGCCGCGTCATCGACATGGTTGCACCCATCGGCAAGGGCCAGCGCGGCCTGCTGGTGGCTAGCCCGAAGAGCGGCAAAACCGTGATGCTGCAACACATCGCCCACGCCATTGCCACCAACCATCCGGACGTCATCATGATCGTGCTGCTGATCGACGAGCGCCCGGAAGAAGTAACGGAAATGACGCGCACCGTGCGCGGCGAAGTGGTCGCCTCCACCTTCGACGAACCCGCCACGCGCCACGTCCAGGTCGCCGAAATGGTGCTGGAAAAAGCCAAGCGCCTGGTGGAACACAAAAAGGACGTGGTGATCCTGCTCGACTCCATCACCCGCCTGGCACGCGCCTACAACACAGTCGTGCCCGCCTCCGGCAAGGTGCTCACCGGCGGCGTCGACGCCAACGCCCTGCAACGCCCCAAGCGCTTCTTCGGCGCCGCGCGCAACATCGAGGAAGGCGGCAGCCTGACCATCATCGCCACCGCCCTGGTGGACACCGGCTCGCGCATGGACGACGTGATCTACGAAGAATTCAAGGGCACCGGCAACATGGAAATCCATCTTGACCGCAAGATGGCCGAAAAGCGCCTCTACCCCGCGATCAACGTCAACCGCTCCGGCACCCGCCGCGAAGAACTGCTGATCAAGCAGGACATCCTGCAAAAGATCTGGGTGCTGCGCAAACTGCTCTACCCGATGGACGACCTGGAAGCGATGGAATTCCTGCTCGACAAGATCAAAGCCACCAAGTGCAACGCGGACTTCTTCGACTCCATGCGCAGGGGCTAGGCTTCCAGGCCGCGGCTGCTTCACGGTCGCACGTGCCGAGGCTCCGCGCTTCGCAGCCACACCTCTCAGCAATGAAATTCCTGCTCACTGGTAGAGCGGTTCATCCCCACGGGCGTGGGGAACACGCCATGCGCCCGCCTGAAGCGGGCTGAAATTTACGCTGTTTTTGCCTGGTCCCGGCTGTTGCCCAGCAGATCGAAGTGCGCCCGCACCCATTCTTCCCCGCTATCGACGACCTCGATAAGACGAATGCGGAAAATATTGTTGCGGTAGTGCATGTCCAGCAGCCGGCCATCGCGATAGTCGGGCGTCCGCAGGATCAGGCTGCTGTCGATATCGCGCTGGTAAAGCTTGGGTAGAAATATGGATTTGATCGCCTCTGCCCCGCTTTCATCCGTGGGCATCAGGGTGACCTGTTTGGGCGCATCGCTTAAACGTTCGACTCCCAGCGCCGGCAAGCCCGATTCGCCGTCCTTTTTCCAGCGCACGACACCGATTTCCCAGCAGCCATCGTGGCCGGATGGCTTGACCAGCACCAGCTTCCCTTCCTGCGCGCGTTCGGTATGGCGGGCCTCGACCAGGCCATACCCCCCCTCGCTTTCGTCCAGTACTGCCCAGTGCTCAAACGGGATTTTGCCGCAACGCTTATCGTCCGGCTGCAAACAACTGTAGATCGCTCCGACACCGCACGCCATTTCCATCATCTTGTCTTCTACTGGCGCGCGATGCAGGCGCCGCGCCGCCTCGGGACGAATCCAGTAACGCGCGACATAATCCAGCAGTTCAATGCAATCCGGCACGACACAGTCTTCGCCCAGTTCCACATTTTCGCTCCAGTCGCCTTCACTCAGGCTGGCACGTGCCTTGCGGATCTGCAGGTAGATATCTGCCATGCTCCAGCAGCGCAGGGCGGGGCTGTGCATGTCTTCCAGTAATTTACGGGCACCGGCGCCTGTGGAGAGATCCACGCAGTGCATGTGCGTATCCGGATCGCAGTCCCGATCCAGTTCTACCAGAGCTGCCCAGCGATCAAGCCAGCGATCCACCCTTTCCAGCTGGGGGGGGTTAAGCGTCATGGGTTTAATCATATCGAGCAGAAGGATATGCATGTATTCATTGCGGCAGGTGCTCAGATGCCTGCTATCAATGCTGACTTCGATACTGGCGAAATGGCTTTCCTCGCACATCTGGAAGTATTTGTGCAAGCGCTTCCACATGACGGGCTGCACCGGCTCCTGGTGAAAGTAGCCCCATTTGATGCCCTGTCCGTAGTATCGCAGGGCCCGTGCTGTAATGGTGGGGAGGTAACGGCTGAATTCGGCTTTGCCGCGTTGAGCCACGATTTCGCGAATAAACAGCTGATAAGCGTGCGCAAACTGGGCAAATAGCGTGGTCATGCTTTTCCACAAGGTATCCTCGGCCCGCTTCAGCCCGGCCTGGTTGTGGAAGTATGCCGCACCGAGCCGGTTCTGGAATGCCTGGCTGGTTTCATCGAGGTGCATCAGCACCTTCAGACGTTCCTTGGAAGGGGCTTCCTGGCTTTTCAGGAAGCCGGTCAAGCCTTCAATGATCAGTTTTTGTGCTTCGTATTCGTCCTCGTGGTGCAATTTTTGCAACCACACATCAGCCGCTTTCACGTTATCGAGAAAGCCAGCCTGCTTTTTGCTGAACAAAGTCAAAAAATTGAACACAGATCCAGCGCTATGAAGTGTCTAGTATTCCAGCATATTTCATGCTGATGACCGGCGCAAGCCTTGCCCCGGCAAAAACAAAGGCGCCGCAGCGCCTTTTTGGAGGGTTACCGATCCGGGTCGGCTCAAACGCGAACGGTATCTCTGAGCGTAATGTCGTAATGCGTTCCCACCAGTACCTTTTGCAGCCCCAGTTTCTTGTTCAGATTCAACACCAGGGGCCCATTGATATTGGCACTGATACCGCCCATGAAAAGTGCCTTTTCCTGCATGTTTCCGGCAGGCTTGTAAACCATCAGCACCACGGCCAGATCGGCAGGGCTTCCGGCCTGCAGCAGCACCACTTCCTCATCCGACAGGGTGAGTTCATAGTTAAAGCCGAACAGGGCGGGGTCAACGATTGAAAAAGCGACCGCAGGATCATCCAGTGATTGCAGGTAAAACACGACTGGCCCGGCCTTGTCCTCATGCAATAGCTGATAACGGTAACAACCATCAAACCCGGGCAGGCCTCGCGGGAAAGTCAGGATTGCATCTGGATTGATTTCCAGTTCACCAAAACGGGTGGTATCGATTTTCATCAGGGTTCCCTGTTACAAGGTTTTGGAATAGCGCGGTTTCAATTCCGTCGTCTGCTGGCGCAAGTAGGCATCAAAGGGCATGGCAATGTTGCGCAGGAAAATGCGCCCGGTTTCGGTTACCCGGATGATCCCAGGCTCCAGTGCAATCAGGCCATCCGCGGCAAGTTCCTTGAAATCGTTCAGGGCGTCGGCAAAGAAAACATCGAAATCGATATCCCATTGCCGGCCGAACCTGGCCTTGTCCAGCTCCAGGTCGCACATGATGCCGCTGATCGCCTCGCGGCGGATCATGTCGTCGCGGGAAATGCGCAGGCCGCGCTCCGTCGCCAGCCCGCCCGAGGCGATGCGGCGCTGGTATTCGGCCAGGTTCTTGGCGTTCTGCACATACACTTCCGCCGTCTGGCTGATGGCGGACACGCCGAAGGCATAGATGTCGCAATCCTTGTGCGTGGTATAGCCCTGGAAGTTGCGGTACAGGGTCTTGCTCTGCTGCGCCATCACGATCTCGTCGTCCGCCTTGGCAAAGTGATCCATGCCGATATACACATAACCCGCGTCAGCCAGCCGTTCCATCATCAGTTTCTGCAATGCCATCTTGGTGGGCAGATCGGGCAGATCGCTCTCGACGATCAGCTTCTGGTGCTTTTTCATCCACGGCACATGGGCGTAGTTGAATACCGCCAGGCGGTCCGGCCCGAGGGCCAGCATCTTGTCCAGGGTCAGGGAAAAGCTCTCCACGGTCTGATGCGGCAGCCCCACCATGAGGTCGATATTGATGCTGCTGAAGCCCGCCTCGCGCAGCCAGCCATAGACCTGCTGGATCAGTGCTTCCGGCTGCACGCGATTGACTGCTTTCTGCACCTTTTCATCGAGATCCTGCACGCCCATGCTGACGCGGTTGAAGCCGGACTCGGCCAGTGCGGCGATATGCTCCCGGCTCAGTTCGCGCGGATCCAGCTCACAGCTGATTTCAGCATCCGGGGCGATCTTGAAGCGCGTGGCAAGGTGCTGGAACAGGCGGCGGATATCGGCCGGCTTGAGGAAGGTGGGCGTCCCGCCGCCCCAGTGCACCTGGCGCGCCATACGCTCCGGCGAGGTCAGCGCGGCAACCCGGTCAATTTCCTGGAACAGGTAGCCAAGGTAAGTGTCGGCCTTGCTGTAATCGTGGGTCGCGACCATGTTGCAGCCGCAGTAATAGCACAGGGTGTCGCAAAACGGGATGTGCACGTAAAGCGACATGTCGCGCCCGCTGGACTGGGCCTGGTTCAATTCGTCCAGCCACTCCTTTTCTGCAAACTGTTCCGTGAAATAAGGCGCCGTGGGGTATGAGGTGTAGCGTGGACCGGCCTTGCTGTATTTTTCGAGAAGTGAAGTCGCGAGTTCCATGAATTAAGAGGCGCCAAATTAAAGTTCGGGAATTATACCCTCCCGTCAGGATTATGATAAAAAAATGACTTCCCTTGAGTTAAACTCCGTCTAATCAATAATAAATTCAAAATCCCCTGGCATGAGCACTAAAGGTATCCCGGCCAGCATCGGCCGCTTCAAGGTTTTACGCATTCTCGGCGAAGGCGCCCAGAGCGTGGTTTACCTGGCCGAAGACCCTCACCTGCAACGCGAAGTGGCCATCAAGACCGTGCACCTGGCTGGCGGCGAAGACCACCTGGCACGCACGAAAACGCTGATTGACGAAGCGCGCACAGTCAGCAAACTGCAACACCCCAACATTGTGCCGATTTTCGAGGCAGGCGAGCATGAAGGCAATCCTTACCTGGTGTTTGAATTCGTGCAGGGCAGCGACCTCTCGCACCTGATCAGACAAAAAGGCGCCCTCCCCCCGCAACAGGCAGTGGAACTGGCCATACAGATTCTCGACGCTGTCGCTTATGCGCACCAGCACAACATCATTCACCGCGATCTCAAGCCCTCCAATATCCTGCTTAATGCAGAAGGGATGCCGCGGGTCATGGATTTTGGCATCGCCACGCGCATCTCCGAAAAAGCCGGCGCTGAAAAGGTTTTGATGCTATTTGGCACCCCCGGCTACATGGCGCCGGAGTACATCACAGGAAAGGAAATCACGCCCAAGCTGGATATTTTCGCCAGCGGCATGATTCTGCACCAGCTGCTCACCGGCAAGCCGGCGGTACAGGGCAGCGACCCGCGCGACACCTTGCGCCTGATCGTGCAGGAACCCATTGCACCGCCGTCTGCCCGCAACGGCCAGGTAGACGAAAAACTCGATGACATCGTCCTCAAGGCACTGGCAAAAGACCCATTGAGCCGCTACGACTCGGCCCAGGACATGAAAGCGGCACTACAGGCCTACCTCACGCCAGAATCCGAGCCTGCCAGCCCCAGCACCAATCAGGGCACGCTGGATTTTCTGCTGCGCCGCATGCGCCACAAGAGCGATTTCCCCGCCCTGTCGGAATCCATCAGCACCATCAACCGCATCGCCTCCTCCGAATCGGAGGGGGTCACCATGCTGTCCAACGCCATTCTCAAGGACGTGGCGCTCACCAGCAAACTGCTGAAAGTGGTCAACGCCGCCTATTACACCCAGTATGGCGGCGGCACCATCAGCACGGTTTCGCGCGCGGTCGTGATTCTGGGCTTCGATGCGGTGCGCAACCTCGCGCTCACCCTGATGCTGTTCGATCACCTGCAAAATCAGGAACATGCCGCGCAGCTCAAGGACGAATTTGTACGTTCGCTGTACGGCGGCATCATCGCCAAGGGACTGGCGCACAAGGTAGGCGTGCGCAACGCCGAGGAAGGCTTCATCTGTGCGCTGTTCCACAGCCTGGGCAAGCTGTTGTGCATGTTTTACCTGATGGAGGAGGTTGAGGAAACCAACCGGGTGATGCAGCAGAAGAACATGAGCGAGGAGAACGCTTCCGTCTCGGTGCTGGGCATGTCCTACCACGAGATCGGTATCGGCGTCGCCAGGGCGTGGAACTTTCCGGATCAGATCAGCCACAGCATGCGCAGCCTGCCGGCAGACAAGATCAAGAAACCGGCCAGCGACATGGAACGGCTCAATATCCTGTCCGCCTTCTCGCATGAGATCAGCCGCATGGCCACCCAGGAAGCGGGGCAGGACAAGATCAAGGAATTGTTGCGCATTACGCAGCGCTTCGGTGCGCCTCTGGACATCAGCCAGAAAACCATTGATGCCGTGGCGGAAAACGCAGCCATCGAATTCGCAAAATTCACCAGCACGCTACAGCTCGATCTGCGCCAAAGCGCGGTTGCCAGGCAACTGCTCAAATCCAGCGGCCAGGCGGAACGCACAACTGCCAGCGGCATGACAGATGCAATTTTGGGCGAAGGCATGTCTGATGAACAGACGCACATGATAGAACTGGGGTCGCCTGGAATTCATCAAAATGCGCAAGGCATCCTGACCCAGGGCATTCAGGACATCAGCAACTCGCTGGTGGAGGGCCGCTCGCTCAACGACATCATGCGCATGATCATGGAAACCATGTACACCAGCATCGGCTTTTCGCGCGTCATACTGTGCCTGAAAGATGCGCGTCAGAACCTGATGGTGGCAAGATCAGGCTTCGGCCCCGACTCAAGCCAGATCGTCAGGGAGTTCAAATTTTCCATGGCTTTCGCGCCCGATGTCTTTCATGTCAGCCTCAAGAACAATGTGGACATCATCATCGAGGATATCGACGACCCAAAAATCGAGGCGCGCATCCCCGAGTGGTATCGCAAGGTCGTCCCGGCCCACACCTTCGTACTGTTTCCGGTGGTACTCAAGAACAACCCGATCGCCCTGATTTATGCCGATAAACCCAAGGCGGGAGACATCAAGCTGCCGGAGCAGGAACTGAACCTGCTGCGCGTGCTGCGCAACCAGGCGATCCTGGCCATTAAAACCCAGGCGTAAAAAAAGGCGCCGCAGCGCCTTTTTTCTGGCTCCATGATACTCAGCCGGTAATACGGCGCTTGTATTCCGCAGTACGGGTGTCGATCTCGATCTTGTCACCGATTTCCACAAAGGCCGCTACCGGCAGCTCAAAACCGGTACCAATCTTGGCTGTTTTCATCACCTTGCCGGAAGTGTCGCCACGCGCCACGGGTTCGGTGTAGATCACTTCGCGCACCACGGTAGTGGGCAGCTCCACGGAAATGGCCTTGCCGTTATAGAACACCACTTCGCACGTCATGCCATCTTCCAGATAGTTGAGCGCGTCACCCATGTTTTCGCCTTCGACTTCAAACTGGTTGTACTCGGCGTCCATGAACACGTACATCGGATCGGCAAAATAGGAATAGGTCACGTCCTTGCGTTCCAGCGACACAGTTTCGAATTTGTCGTCTGCCCTGAACACGCTCTCGCCGGGCGAACTGGTAAGCAGATTCTTGTATTTCATCTTGACCACGGAGGCATTGCGGCCGGATTTGGTGTAATCGGCCTTCAGCACGACCATGGGGTCGTTGCCGATCATGAAGACGTTGCCTGCGCGAAGTTCCTGAGCGGTTTTCATAATACTTTTGTCCTACGGCTAAAAAATGGCTGGAGAAAAACGGGCCATTATAATCTTTTATTGCAAAATTGCACCAGGTTTGCCGCCAAACCGCTCTGGCTCAACAGACCATCCGCCCAGTGCTGCGCGTGCTGTTCCAGTGCCGCACGATGTTGCCAGAACCCTTGCCAGGCCTCACCCGCGCCACTACCCTTGTTCCATGCCCCCCAAAAAGCCCGTACCCCGGATGCCACCTCCAGTGGTAAAGCAGCGCAATAACGATCGAGAAATGCCTCCAGCTTCACCCAGTGTGCATCCTCCTGCTGGGGATAGATATGCCACACCAAAGGCCGTGCCGCCCATTGTGCCCGGACAAAAGAATCCTCACCGCGTACAAAATTTAAATCGCAAGCCCACAAAAAATCGTCATAGCGCACCTGATTCATGAAAGGCAATACCCGCACAGTAAGACTGCCGCGTTCATAATCGCGTCCGCAATCCAGTCCATTCAGGCCCAGAAATTCTGCCGTACCTGGCACCAGCCGCCCTTCCGGCACCAGGCAGGTAATTGGACTGGAAGCGTCACGCCAGGCTGCCAGCAATCCTGGCAACGCCGGGTTTTCATAGCCGAACAGGGAAATCCGGCATTCATCCGCTTCGGGCGCTGGCAGTCCGATAGACTGCCAGAAAGCGTGTTTATGCCCCAGACCTTCCTGGAATGTGCGGCGGCGCTGCGCCAGCCCGCTCTCGGCCAGCAATCCACCCGTTTCCGGTGTAAACCCGGGGAAAAAGAAATACTTGAGGAGAGGCAAACGAGGATGCGGAGAACTCAGCCCGTGGCATTCACCAACCCATTGTTCCGCGCTGAGATATTCGAGATTGATCCACACCGGCTGGCGGGGAAGTTCTGCCATGGCGTCGATATAGCGGGGAGGCAAGGCACAACCAAACGCCTCGATCACCACCTCGGCGGGCTCCACCAGAAGGAAAGGCGTCGGCCAGCGCCGCACCTCAATTCCATCAAATGTTTGCTGGGTCTCGAGAGCGGGAGAAATTTCGGGCAGAATCGGCTGCAGACTGGCGAGATCATCGACCCACAGCCGGACCTTGAGGCCATGCTCGACAGCGAGCTGCCTGGCCAGCCGCCAGCTCACGCCGATATCGCCGTAGTTATCCACCACGGCACAGAAAATATCCCAGCGCTGGCCGCGAGCTTCCCTGATTGTCAGACCGATTTTTCCAGCTCGTCCTCGATACCGAGGCGTACGGCTTCTCCATCCATATCAATGGTGACGTGGCCGCCATTGGCCAGCCGGCCAAACAGCAATTCGTCAGCCAGCGCGCGCCGGATGGTGTCCTGGATCAGCCGGGCCATGGGGCGCGCGCCCATGAGCGGATCGAAGCCGTGCTTGGCCAGATAGGCTTTCAGCGCATCGGTAAAAGTGGCTTCCACTTTCTTTTCGTGCAACTGCTCTTCGAGCTGCATCAGGAATTTGTCGACCACGCGCAAAATAACTTCCTGGTCCAGGGCCTGGAATGAAATGGTGGCATCCAGGCGGTTGCGGAATTCGGGCGTAAACAAACGCTTGATCTCCGCCATTTCGTCGCCCGCCGTCTTGCTCTGGGCAAACCCGATGCTGCCCTTGCCGAGCTGCTCCGCGCCGGCATTGGTGGTCATGATGATGATCACATTGCGGAAATCCGCCTTGCGGCCATTGTTGTCGGTCAGCGTGCCATGATCCATGACCTGCAGCAGGATGTTGAAAATATCCGGATGGGCCTTCTCGATCTCATCCAGCAGCAACACGCAATAAGGATGCCTGGTGATCGCCTCGGTCATCAGCCCGCCCTGCTCGAAGCCGACATAACCCGGCGGCGCGCCGATCAGGCGCGACACCGCGTGCCGCTCCATGTATTCGGACATATCGAAGCGAATCAGCTCGATGCCCAGAATATAGGCCAGTTGACGCGCAACCTCGGTTTTACCCACACCGGTTGGACCGGAGAAGAGGAAGGAACCGATGGGTTTCTGCGGGCTGCCCAGGCCGCTGCGCGCCATCTTGATGGCTGATGAAAGCGCCTCGATGGCCTTGCCCTGGCCGAACACCACGGCACTGAGATCGCGTTCCAGCGTTTTCAGTGCCGAGCGGTCATCGCTGGACACATTCTTGGGTGGAATGCGCGCAATCTTGGCAATGATTTCCTCGATTTCCTTGATGGAAATGGTCTTTTTCTGCCTGGATTTGGGCAGAATGCGCTGCGCCGCACCCGCTTCGTCAATCACGTCGATCGCCTTGTCCGGCAGGTGGCGGTCATTGATATAGCGCGCCGAAAGCTCCGCCGCCATGGTCAGGGCGGCGGATGTGTATTTCACCCCATGGTGCGCTTCGAAGCGCGACTTGAGGCCGCGCAGGATCTCCACGGTTTCCGCCACCGAAGGCTCGGGTACGTCGATTTTCTGGAAGCGCCGTGACAGGGCATGATCCTTCTCGAAAATACCGCGATACTCATTGTAGGTCGTGGCGCCGATACATTTCAAAGCCCCGGAACTCAATACCGGCTTGAGCAGATTCGAGGCATCCAGCGTACCGCCGGAAGCTGCTCCGGCACCGATCAGGGTATGAATCTCGTCAATGAACAGGATGGCATGCGCATCCTCGGACAATTGCTTCAATACCGCCTTGAGGCGCTGCTCGAAATCGCCGCGATACTTGGTGCCTGCCAGCAGGGCGCCCATATCGAGGGCATACACGGTGCTTTTTGCCAGCACATCTGGAACTTCACCTTCCACGATACGCCGCGCCAGGCCTTCCGCAATCGCAGTCTTGCCCACGCCGGCTTCCCCCACCAAGAGAGGATTGTTCTTGCGGCGGCGGCACAGGGTCTGCACCACCCGCTCCAGTTCCAGGTCGCGCCCGATCAGCGGGTCGATCTTGCCCGCCAGCGCCTGCGTGTTGAGATTCTGGGTATAACTATCCAGTGCAGATGCCGGCGCGGCATCCTGTTCAGCCTCTTGTTCCTGTTCCTGACGGGGTGTGGCGCCCTCCTGCCCCTTGCTGATGCCGTGCGAAATAAAGTTCACTACATCCAGCCGGCTGACCCCCTGCTGCTGCAGAAAGTACACGGCATGTGAGTCTTTTTCGCTGAACAGGGCGACCAGCACGTTGGCACCCGTCACTTCCTTCTTGCCGGAAGACTGGACATGCAGGATCGCGCGCTGGATCACGCGCTGAAAGCCCAATGTGGGCTGGGTATCGACTTCTTCCGCACCGGCTACAATAGGCGTGTGCTCGGCCACAAAATCGGTCAGCTTCCCGCGCAAATCTTCCAGATTTGCCGCGCAGGCACGCAGCACCTGAGCAGCGGTAGGATTGTCCAGCAAGGCAAGCAGCAGGTGCTCCACGGAAATGAACTCGTGACGCTTTTGCCGCGCTTCGATGAACGCCATGTGCAGAGAGACTTCCAGTTCTTGCGCTATCATTTCACGACTCCTCCATCACGCACTGCAGCGGATGTTGATGTTCATTGGCAAACGCCACCACCTGATCCACTTTGGTTGCTGCAATATCCCTGGGATAGACGCCACACACACCGCGGCCATCCCTGTGCACTTTGAGCATGATTTCCGTCGCCTGTTCACGGTTCTTGGAAAAAAACTGTTGCAGCACAACCACTACAAACTCCATCGGCGTGTAGTCATCATTCAACAATATCACCTTGAACATCGGCGGCGGCTTGGCCTTGTTTTGCTGCTTCTCGGCTACGGAGCTTTCTCGAAACTTGCCAGGCATATTCATCACACTCACTCAATGTGATCAATTGTGACGCTAATGAGAAATTTTTCAAGTGCAGACAACGATATTTGCCTGGCGTACGAAAGTGCTTGACTTGCTGTCATATAGGACGTAAAAAGACGGCTGTGTTTGGTTTCAAGTTTTCTGCAGTGCCAGCTTGACCGGTTGCGGTCTTGAATTTCAAACATTTTTTGGGTTTGAGCCCGTAATTTTTTAAGGAAGCATGTAATGGCAACTGGTACCGTAAAATGGTTTAACGACGCTAAAGGTTTTGGCTTCATTACCCCCGATGATGGCAGCGAAGATCTGTTCGCGCATTTCTCCGCCATTCAGATGGGTGGTTTCAAGACCCTGAAAGAAGGCCAAAAGGTCCAATTCGAAGTGACCCAAGGTCCTAAGGGCAAGCAAGCCTCCAACATTCAAGCTGCCTAATACAGCTTCAGAATGCTAAAAGCCCGTGGTGAAAACCACGGGCTTTTTTTCGTCCCCTGATTCGGGGACGGGTTCAGGCCAACCTGCTTACATTTTCTGAATCATCACGTCGCCGAAAGTGGAACAGGATACCTGCTTTGCGCCATCCATCAACCGCGCAAAATCATAGGTCACCTCTTTGCTTGCAATTGCGCCGTTCATGCCCTTGATAATCAGGTCAGCCGCTTCCAGCCATCCCATGTGGCGCAGCATCATCTCGGCCGAGAGAATAATCGAGCCAGGGTTGACATAATCCTTGCCGGCATACTTCGGTGCCGTGCCGTGGGTGGCCTCGAACATCGCGATTGAATCCGACAGGTTTGCCCCCGGTGCGATCCCAATGCCGCCCACTTCCGCCGCCAATGCATCGGAAACATAATCGCCATTCAGGTTCAGGGTGGCAATCACGTCATACTCTTCCGGGCGCAACAGGATCTGCTGCAGGAAGGCATCGGCGATCACATCCTTGATCACAATGCCATTCGGCAATTTCATCCACGGCCCGCCGTCGATCAGTTCTGCGCCGAACTCGCGCGCCGCCAGTTCATAGCCCCACTTCTTGAAGCCGCCCTCGGTGAACTTCATGATATTGCCCTTGTGCACCAGGGTCACCGACCTGCGGTTGTTATCGATGGCGTACTGGATCGCACGGCGAATCAGGCGCTCGCTGCCCTCGATGGAAACCGGCTTGATGCCGATGGACGAGCTTTCCGGAAAACGAATTTTCTTCACGCCCATTTCCTGCTGCAGAAACTCGATCACTTTTTTCACTTCGGCAGAACCGGCTTCCCACTCCACGCCGGCATAGATGTCTTCGGTGTTTTCACGGAAAATCACCATGTCCACGCGCTCAGGGTGTTTGACCGGGCTGGGGACGCCTTCGAAGTAGCGCACCGGGCGCAGGCACACGTACAGGTCGAGCATCTGGCGCAAGGCCACGTTAAGAGAACGGATGCCACCGGAAACCGGCGTGGTCAGCGGCCCCTTGATGGACACCACATACTCGCGCACCGCCGCCACCGTTTCTTCCGGCAGCCAGGTGTCCGCGTCGTAGATCTTGGTGGCTTTCTCGCCGGCAAACACTTCCATCCAGGCGATCTTGCGCTTGCCGCCATAGGCCTTCTCAACCGCGGCATCCACCACCTTGATCATGACCGGGGTGATATCCACACCGGTTCCGTCTCCCTCGATAAAGGGCACAATCGGACAATCCGGAACCTGGAGGGAGAAGTCGCTGTTGACTTGAATTTTTTCGCCTGTGGCAGGCACTTTGATGTGCTGATACATGTTTTGCTCCTGATCAAAATCGAAAAACAGACAGGATTAACCAGATTTACAGGGCACGGGGAAGCTCCCCATAATTCTGTTAATCTTGTAAATCCTGTCCATTCTTAAAAAAATGCTCATCCTGTTCAACAAACCCTACGGCGTGATCTGCCAATTCAGCAGTGATGGCATGCATCCCACACTCAAGGACTATCTGGCCATCCCAGGCATCTACCCAGCCGGGCGGCTGGACACGGATAGTGAAGGACTGCTGATTTTAACCGATGATGGCAAGCTACAGCACAAAATCAGCCACCCTCGCCACAAAGAAGCCAAGACCTACTGGGCGCAAGTGGAGGGCAACCCTACCCCTGAAGCGCTGGGGAAGCTGCACAGAGGAGTGGATCTGGGCGACTTCGTCACCCAACCTGCCAGCGTAAAAATCATTCCCGAACCGCCCGGCTTATGGCCACGCACGCCACCAGTCCGCTTCCGCAAGGAAATCCCCACCAGCTGGCTGGAACTCACCATCAGCGAGGGCAAGAACCGCCAGGTACGCCGCATGACCGCCAAGGCGGGCTTCCCCACCCTGCGCCTGATCCGTTGCCGGATTGGCGAATGGAATCTAGGCGGCCTGGCACCAGGCCAATGGCGTGAAGTCTTGAACCCAGATAATCCATTGGACGGCTGTAGCAAATCAAAATGAGCACGGCCCGGTGGCCCTGCCCTTTTCATTTATGGCATTATCGCTTTTCATGAATTTTCCAATACACAGACACACATGATCTGGAAACCCAATGTCACCGTCGCAGCCGTGGTCGAGCAAAACGGCAAATTTCTGCTGGTGGAAGAACAAACGGACCAGGGCCTGTTGTTCAATCAGCCAGCAGGCCACTGGGAGCCGGGTGAAACGCTTGAGCAAGGCGTGATACGCGAAACCCGCGAGGAAACCGCTTATTCCTTTACTCCGCAATGGCTGCAGGGGATTTACAGCTGGCATCATCCCCGCAAGAACATCACCTACCTGCGCTTTGCCTTTTCCGGGCCTGTTGGCCCCCACGATCCGCAGCAAGCACTGGACGACGGCATCGTGCGCGCAGCATGGCTGACCGTGGAGGAAATCCGCGAATCCCAGGCCCGCCACCGCAGCCCGCTGGTGCTGCAATGCGTGGAAGACTACCTTGCCGGAAAACGCTTTCCGCTCAATTTGATTACCCATCGCTAGATGCGCCCCGGTTTATTTCTCACCATGCTGATGCTGTACAGCATGGCGCCCAGTGCATATGCCGATGAAGTGTCCATTTGCTACAACTATGGCTGCACCAGAAGTGCCGAGGTTCAATTGCGCGGCGCTCAACTGTCGCGCATTCACATACTTTTCTCCTGGGCCGGGAATGCAGAGGAAGAACGCCAGGCCATTTCCCAGGCAATCGGCCTGTTTCAGGTTTTCGCCGGCGAACAAACCCCCACCTTCCGCGACCGCGGACGCAACAGTCCCGATGAAGGCGTCGATGGCCGCATGGACTGTATTGATCACGCCCGCAACACCAGCGAATATCTGCAACTGATGGAGGAGCGCAGCTGGCTGCGCTTCCACCGGGTGCTGGAACCGGTCAAACGCGCGCCGTTGATCTTCAATGAGCACTGGTCAGCGCGCATCGCGGAAAAGGAAAGTGATGAGGAATTCGTGGTAGATTCGTGGTTCTTTGATAACGGGCACCCAGCGGCCATTTTCACGCTGGCGGAATGGATGAAGGGAGCAGATCCGGATGAGTAAGGTAGTCGTCGGCATGTCGGGCGGAGTGGATTCTTCCGTTGCCGCACTGCTCCTGAAGCAGCAGGGGCACGAAGTGATCGGCCTGTTCATGAAAAACTGGGAAGACGACGACGGTGAAGACGGCTATTGCCCGGCCAAGCAGGATTTCATGGACGTGCTGGCGGTGGCTGACAAGATCGGCATCGAGGTGGAAGCCGTCAATTTTGCCAAGGAGTACAAGGAACGGGTCTTCAGCCTGTTTCTCAAGGAATATCAGGCGGGCCGGACGCCCAACCCGGACGTGCTGTGCAATTCGGAAATCAAGTTCAAGGCCTTCCTCGACCATGCCCTGACTTTAGGCGCGGACAAAATCGCCACCGGCCACTACGCACGGGTGCGCGAACGTTTCGGTTCATTCGAGTTGCTGAAGGCCGAAGACGGCACCAAGGACCAGAGCTATTTCCTCTATCGCCTCAGCCAGGCCCAACTCTCGAAAACACTCTTCCCGCTTGGCGGCCTGTACAAGCGCGATATTCGAAAAATCGCCGAGGCAGCCGGCTTACCCACTTATGCGAAAAAAGACAGCACCGGCATCTGTTTCATCGGCGAACGGCCGTTCCGGGATTTTCTGCAGCGCTACCTGCCCCGGCAGCCGGGGCCAATGCAGACGCCGGAAGGCAAGGTGGTGGGAGAGCACCAGGGCCTGGCCTATTACACCCTCGGCCAGCGCCAGGGACTGGGCATCGGCGGCCAGGGCGAACCCTGGTTCGTGGCCGCAAAAGACATGGCCAGCAACATCCTGATCGTGGTGCAGGGCCATGCGCACCCCCTGCTGCTCAAGGACAAGCTCGTCGCGGCGGAACTCAACTGGATCAGCGGCGCCCAGCCCCACCCGCAATGGGTGTACGCCGCCAAGACGCGCTACCGCCAGAGCGATGCGCCCTGCAGCATCACGCATGTGGACGCCGACAGATGCGAGGTGCAATTCGCCGCACCTCAATGGGCAGTGACGCCGGGGCAGTCGGTGGTGATCTATGAAAGCGAGGTTTGTCTGGGCGGCGGGATTATTCTGTAACGCGCCCGGCTTGTATTTTGTAGCCCTGCTGCCCGACCCCACTTTGCAGGAATGCCAGCGCTTCGGCCACCTGGGCATGGCGGCCCTTCAACCCGAACTCGATGCGCCGCACCCCGTCCACCCCAAGATGCGGCAAACTGGAAAAGCACACATCGGGGTAGCGCACCACGAATTCGTTCATCAAATCCAGCAGAAAACTTTCCGACACGTCCAGGGCCGTAAAGATTTCCTCGCTCTCGGGCGCCAGATCGCGCAAATCCGAATAGCGGGTGTCCAGTACCCATTCCATCATCGGCCAAGCCATCTGCGGAAAACCCGGCAAAAAATGGTGATGGCGCAAGGAAAAGCCCGGCACCCGATTGACCGGATTGGGAATGATCGCGCTGCCATCCGGCAGATCGGCCATGAGGATGCGGCGCGGATAGGCCTCGGGCCCGAATTGCGCTTCGATCTCGCCCACCGCGTCGGGGTGACGTAGCATGGAAACACCGGCAGCCTCGGCAGCACACTGGCGCGTATGATCGTCTGGGGTGGCCCCGATGCCACCAAAGGAAAATACCAGATCAGCCGAGGCATAGGTCTCGCGCAGATTTTGCACAATGCGCGCCGGCACATCCCCAACGATGCGACACCAGGCCAACTCCAGTCCCCGCCCGGCAAGCGTTTCGACAGCATGTGAAAAATGCCCGTCCTTGCGCTTTCCGGAGAGAATTTCATCGCCGATAATGAGGATGCCGATATTCATGAAGGTGGGTTTCCTGAGTTTTGTGCAAACAGATTTCGTTTAACGTATGCAAACATACCCGCAGAATAACTGCACTTGCAATGGTGCCGGTGGTGTGCGCTGGACAATAAAAAACCCAGAGAGTGTTGATCTGTCTGGGTTTTTGCTGCTTCTTGGTGCTGTGTTCTGGTGCCGGGAGCCGGAATCGAACCGGCACGATGTTGCCACCGCGGGATTTTGAGTCCCGTGCGTCTACCAGTTCCGCCATCCCGGCTGATAGAGAGCGGAGATTATCAACCAAAACACCGATTTCGGCAAGTAGCGGCGCCGTTTTGCGGCGCTTTTCAGCCGCCAATTGAACATATCAGCACCGAATCTTGTATCCCCGCATTATTTCGCTTAATGTAAGCGAGCATACGGATGGCGGCGGAAAAAACACATTTCAAACAAATAGTTACTTACTTATCGAACAACCGGCTGTTAGAATGCGCCATGAACGACAAAATTCGCCGCATTCTCAACCAGATTACCGTCCTCGAAGATGAATTGCGTACATCGCTAAAGGAACAGGAAGGGCGTTTGCGCTACCAGGTCGAGGGTAAGCGCATTGAGTTCGAGCACGCCATCAAGGATGCGCATCTCAAGCTGAAACGCGGCGTATTTAGCTGGTTTTTTTCCATTCCACCGCAGAATTTTCTCACCGCCCCCATCATCTATGGCATGGCCGTTCCGCTGGCACTGACCGATCTGTGCGTCTCGTTCTACCAGCTAAGCTGCTTTCCGGTTTACGGCATCCCCAAGGTTCGGCGAGCCGATTACCTCATCTTTGACCACCAGCACCTTGAATACCTCAATATTTTCGAAAAATTTCACTGTGTATATTGTTCTTATGCAAGCGGGGTGCTGGCTTACGCGCGCGAGATTACAGCCTGTACCGAGCAGTATTTTTGCCCGATCAAGCATGCGCGCAAAATACTCAGCACCCATCGTCGCTATGCGGCTTTTCTGGATTATGGCGAGGCGGAAGGCTTTCATGCCAGGCTGAACGAATTTCGTGCGCAACTCGCGCAGGAACTCGAAAGCGATGCAGAGCAGAAAAACGAAAAAAACCCGGATTAACCGATTCAACGATGCGGGCAGTTGTGCCGCATGCAACCCGGATTTCCTGAGCGCCTGGTTCCACCGGTTTTGACGCCCTGCCGGATGCCGCTCTCGATGCCGCCCTGCTCATCCACATCCCCGCGCAGGTCGAAGGGTTTGGGTAATTCGCGTTAAAAAGGTGTTCGCGGGTCAGGCCGGTTTTTCGTGTGCCACAGGAATATTCCGCACATTTTATCCAGGCGGGCAGGGGCCAGGCGCTCCAAACCGGCATGCCAACATGGGTATAATGTGCGCCATGATCAACCCATTCACCGCTCGCTGGACCATCACCGGGAACAACCTGTGCCTGGGTCAATGGGAAATTCGCTACCTTGGGCGGCCAATAGAGCTCGACCCCGGCCCGCGTGAAAATGACATGGGCAGCTTCGGCATATACAGCTATATTTTTCCCGACGACGAAGATCTGGCCGAAGGGCTGCCGGAAGATGACTGGATCCTCGAAAATGCCGAATGGCTGGCCGATTTTTTTGCCGCCCATGACATTCCCGTCGATGAAGAACATATGCGCTGGTTTTACCAGGCGATCAACCCCCATGACTGGCGCTGCGGCAGTTGTGGGGGGTGTATTTGAAGCGCGCCTGTCGATCCTGAAGCCCTCCTTGCCCTGCTTCCCAGCTCAAGAAGCGAGGCCGTCCATCCGGGAAATAAAGCGATCCACATCCTGTGTTGCCACCTCGACCGGCATGCCGTCATAAAGCGGTTGTGCGCTGACATATTCATGGAGTCCGGCATGCTGCACCGGGTACATCTTGTACCCATCCCGGGGTAGCGAGGAATCATCCGAAACGAGCCGGACATCGGGGGTGAGCTCTTTCTCCCACAAGCCCGTCGTCATATCCATCGTGGCTTTCATGGCACACCTCCTTTTAGAGTTGCACTACATATAGTTATTTATCGCCATCAAGTGCAAAAAGTTGAGTTTGCGCTGCTGTCTTCATGCAATTTTGTACAAGCATGATGTGTGCCTGAAAAACACTGCAACGCCAGCCCAATCAGGGCAAGCAGAAACCGGCGGTCATTGAATGGCCGCCGGACTCGCCCTCGAATTGCAGCTCTTACTTGCTGATACCCAGCGCCTTGGCTATACCGGCGCCATATGCCGGATCGGCCCTGGTGCAGTTTTCGATATGGCGCAGCTGGATCTCACGCGGGGCGCCGCCGACGGAACGCGCGGTATTTTCGAACAAGACCTGTTGCTGCGCCGGTGTCATCAGACGAAACAGGGCACCCGGCTGAGAATAATAGTCACCATCCTCGCGGTGGTTCCAGTGATCCGCGGCGCCATCGATGGACAGCGGAGGCTCCGAGAAATCGGGCTGCTCCTGCCACTGGCCGTAACTATTCGGCTGGTAGCCAATGGTGCTGCCCTGGTTGCCGTCTACCCGCATGGCGCCATCACGGTGGTAGCTATGGAACGGACAGCGCGGCGCATTCACCGGGATCTGGCCATGGTTGACCCCGAGGCGGTAGCGTTGCGCATCGCCGTAGGAGAACAGCCGCGCCTGCAACATCTTGTCCGGCGAGAAACTGATCCCGGGCACGACATTGGCCGGGTTGAAAGCGGCCTGCTCCACCTCTGCGTGGTAGTTATCCGGATTGCGGTTCAGCTCCAGCACGCCCACCTCGATCAGCGGATAATCCTTCTTGGGCCAGATTTTGGTGAGGTCGAAGGGGTTGTAGGGCACCTTGGCGGCGTCCTTTTCCGGCATGATCTGGACGTGCATGGTCCAGCGCGGGAAATCCTTGTTCTCGATTGCCTCGTACAGGTCGCGCTGACTGCTCTCGCGGTCGTTGGCGATGATCTGAGCGGCTTCCTCGTCGGTCAGATTCTTGATGCCCTGCTGGGTTACGAAGTGAAACTTGACCCAGTAGCGCTCGTTCCTGGCGTTGATGAAGCTGAAGGTATGGCTGCCGAAGCCGTGCATGTGGCGATACGAGGCAGGGATGCCGCGGTCGCTCATGACGATGGTCACCTGGTGCAGCGCTTCCGGCAGCAAAGTCCAGAAATCCCAGTTATTTTGCGCACTGCGCATATTGGTACGCGGGTCGCGCTTGACTGCATGGTTGAGATCCGGGAATTTGAGCGGATCGCGCAGGAAGAAGACGGGCGTGTTATTGCCGACCAGATCCCAGTTGCCCTCTTCGGTGTAGAACTTGACCGCGAAGCCGCGAATGTCACGCTCGGCATCTGCCGCGCCGCGTTCGCCGGCCACGGTGGAGAAACGCGCGATAAGATCAGTTTTCTTGCCGATTTGGGAAAAAATCCTGGCGCGGGTGTACTGGGTGATGTCGTGCGTCACCGTGAAGCTACCATAGGCCGCCGAGCCCTTGGCATGCATGCGGCGCTCGGGGATCACCTCGCGATCGAAGTGTGCCAGCTTTTCCAGCAGCCAGACATCCTGAAGCAGCATGGGACCGCGCGGCCCGGCAGTCATCACATTCTGGTTGTCAGGTACGGGCGCGCCGCCAGCAGTGGTCAGTTTTTTCGAGTTCATGGCTAAATCTCCTCAAATTGTTAAGAAAATTACGAACTTGCATTCTATGAAACAACGCACAATAGCTCCAATTGATTATAGAAATAACATTGATTGCCAAAAACTATATATAGCCGATTCACCCGGATATCCATTGAACCCAAATAATCCATTAAATTGTAGGTCGGGCTTCAGCCCGAAATCTCGGGCTGAAGCCCGGCCTACAAGCTGTTGATTTCCTTCATGTCAAATCTCTAACGGATAATCTGGGTTGAATGCATGGGCATGCAGGAGCGCCGCCCTCGGCACGCACTCACGGTAAAATCGATAAAACCGTCTTTAAATAGTACACTCAAATAAAAATCGAACCCTATCGTTGATCCCATGCCAGACACACACCACTTCGAAACGCCTCCCTTGCAACCATCCTGTTGTCCCGCACGGCATGTGTGCAAGCGGGAGGAGTTCGCGGTGAAATGGATTTACGCCCTGCTGTTCCTTCCTGGCATGTTGCCGTTGCAGGCCGCCGGGTCTGATTTCGGGAAATGTGCCGCGATCATCCGGGATTCGGAACGCCTTGCCTGCTACGACCAGGCTGCCACACAACTTGTAGCGCCGCTGCCGGCTTCGGTTGAGCCGGACCCGATCATTGCGGAGCAGCGCCCGGATCGTATCGCCGTGGCCAATTCTTTCCTTGGCAAACGCTGGGAACTGGACCAGCAGTCAAAAAAGGGAACCTTCCGCTTTCGTGAATACAAGCCGGTCTTTATTCTGCCGTTTCACTACAGCAACAACCCCAATCAGTCGCCCTCCTCGCCCACGCCGGATCACTCGGCAACGTCATCCGTACCGGTGGGCACTACCGACGTGAAATATCAACTCAGCTTCAAAACCAAGCTTTGGGAAAATAGCCTCGGCGATAATGGCGATCTGTGGTTTGCCTATACGCAACAGTCACACTGGATGCTCTACAATCAGGAGGTTTCGTCCCCCTTCCGCGAAACCAATTACGAGCCCGAGCTGATTTATTCCCTGCGAACGGATACCGGCCTGCCGGGGATGAAATGGCGCATGTTGAACCTGGGCCTGGCGCACCAGTCGAACGGGCGCGGGCTCCCGCTTTCGCGTAGCTGGAACAGGGTCTATGCCCAATTCGGCCTGGAACGGGACAATCTTGCTCTCTTCGTGCGCCCCTGGATTCGCCTGCCCGAGCGTAGCAACCAGGACGACAACCCGGACATCACCCGTTACATGGGCAACGGCGACGTGCTGCTGAACTACCGCAGCGGAGAAAATGTCTACTCGGCCCTGGGGCGCTATAACCTCGGCGGCAATCATGGCGCTTTGCAATTAAGCTGGAGTTTTCCGATTTCGCACACCCTCAAGGGCTATGTGCAAGCTTTCAGCGGCTATGGCGAAAGCCTGATCGACTACAACCATAAGCAGAACAGCATCGGCTTCGGTTTTTCCCTGCAGGAGTGGCGCTGAGCCTGGATTGCGGATTTTTATGAAACCGATCATGCCGGAACCGATCCCCTTGTGATTGAAAATCCATGACCACTGAACGGCTGCCCGGTTACTGCGCCCTGTGCATTTCCCGCTGCGGCTGCGTGGGCACGGTCGAGGACGGTGTCCTCACCCGGGTCGATCCCGACCCGCTGCACCCCACCGGGCGCGCCCTGTGCGTCAAGGCCAGGGCGGCGCCGGAGGCGGTCTATCACCCGGAGCGCATCCTCCACCCGCTGCGCCGCACCACCCCCAAGGGTTCGCAAGATCCCGGCTGGGAGCGCATCTCATGGGATGAGGCGCTCGACCTGATCACTGAAAAAGTGCGCGCCGCCTGGGCACGGGATGGCGCCACGGGACTGGCTTTCGGCGTGGCCACGCCGAGCGGCACGGCAGTTGCCGACAGCTTCGCCTGGATCCATCGCCTCGCCCATGCCTGCAAGAGCCCCAACCTGGTTTTTGCCACCGAGAACTGCAACTGGCACAAGGATTTCGCGCCGGCCTACACCTTCGGCGCGGGCATCGGCATGCCGGACTACGCCCATACCGGCTGCATCCTGCTGTGGGGCTTCAACCCCGCCACCTCCTGGCTCTCCCAGGCCACATTGGTGCGGGAAGCGCAGAAGCGCGGCGCCAGGCTGATCGTGGTGGACCCGCGCCGCGCCGGGCTGGCGGGCTCCGCCGACCTGTGGCTGCGGCCCCGTCCCGGCAGCGACGGGGCGCTGGCCCTGGGGCTTGCCAACGCATTGCTGGAAAGCGGACAGTTCGACCGCGATTTCGTCATGCGCTGGAGCGATGCCCCTTTCCTGGTGGCGGATGACACCGGGCGGCCGCTGAGCGCCGCCGAGCTGGACGCGGATGGCGACCCGGCCTGTTTTGTCGTTTGGGATGCCGCAGCGGGAAAAGCGGTAGCCTGTCCGCGCCTGCCGCCCAATACGGATGAAGCCGGGCATCTGGCACTGGAAGGATGCCACACCGTCATGACCCTGCGCGGCCCGGTGACCTGCCGGCCGGTGTTCGCGCACCTCGCCGAGCGCTGCCGGGCCTGGACGCCGGAGAAAGTGGCCGAGGCGACCGGCATTCCGGCGGATCAGGTTACGCAGGCGGCGCGCCTTATTTCCGGCCACCTCCCCCTGTCGTTCTTCACCTGGACCGGCACCTGCCAGCACAGCAACGCCACCCGGAACGGGCGCGCAATTGCGTCACTATATGCCCTGACCGGCTGCCTCGATGCGCCGGGCGGCAACGTCTGGTTCAGCAAGCCGCCGCTGGCCGATGTCATGGGCTTTGAAATGGTCGCGCCCGGGGAGCGGGCGCTGACCCTGGGCCTAGACCAGCGCCCCCACGGCCCGCCGCAGAAGGGCTGGATCACCAGCCGCGACCTGTTCCGCGCCGTCGTCGAAGGGCAACCCTATCCGGTTTCCTGCTTCATCTCCTTCGGCAGCAACTTCCTGCTCTCCAAACCGAGCACCCGGCTGGCGGAGGAAGCGCTGCGGCAGCTCGATTACTTTGTCCTGGCCGAGCTTTTCGAGACGCCCACGGCGCGCCATGCCGACCTGCTCCTGCCGGTGTGCACCGCCTGGGAGCGCGAGGGGTTGCAGGCGGGCTTCCAGGTCAGCGCCGCGGCCGAGGCGCACGTCCAGCTGCGCCCGGCCTTCGTTGCACCGCAGGGAGAAAGCCGCTCCGACACCTGGATCGTGTTCGAGCTGGCCAAACGCCTGGGCCTCGCCGACCAGTTCTTCGACGGCGATCCCGGCAAGGCGCTGGACCATGTGCTGGCGCCAAGCGGCATCACGGCCGAAGCACTGCGCGCCGAACGGCGCGGCGTCGCGCTGCCACTGGCAACCCGCTACCGGAAATACCTGCAAAACGGCTTTGCCACGCCCAGCGGCCGGATCGAGTTCCACAGCGAGCGCCTGCGCGCGGCCGGGCTGGAACCGCTGCCCGATTTCGCCGCCCCGTCCGTGCCGCGCGGCACGGCATTCCCCCTCACCCTGACCACCGCCAAATGGCCGCAGTACTGCCACAGCCAGCAGCGCAACCAGCCTTCGCTGCGGCGCCTGATGCCCGAGCCGCTGGTGGAAATCCACCCGGACACGGCGGCAGCCCGCGGCATCCGTGATGGCGACTGGGTGGAGGTGGCGACGGCGACGGCCCGAATGCGCGCCCGCGCCCGGCTGGACAAGCATCTCGCGCCAGAAGTGGTGTGCGCCCAGTATGGCTGGTGGCAATTCGCGGACGGGGCGGGAGACGCCAACCGCCTGATCGACGGCGAATATTTCGACCCGGTGGCAGGCTCGAATAGCCTGCGTTACTTTCCTTGCGAGGTCAGTTTGTGCCCGGCGGGGGTAGACCAGACTCAGTCCAGCGCGACGTAGCGAATCTCCACCACGTCCAGCTCCTCCACCCCGCCCGGCGTGCGCAGCGTCACCACGTCACCTTCCCGCGCCTTGAGCAGCGCCATGGCCAGGGGTGAAACCCAGCTGATGCGGCCGCGCCCCACATCTACTTCGTCCAGGCCGACGATGCTGTAGGTTTTTTCCTCGCCTGAGGGGTTGCAGACCGTCACCGTGGCGCCGAAGAATACCTGGTCGCACTCCCCGCGCTGTGCCGGGTCGATCACTTCCGAGTGTTCCAGCCGCTTGGAGAGGAAGCGGATGCGCCGGTCGATCTCGCGCAGGCGCTTCTTGCCGTAGATGTAATCGCCGTTTTCCGAGCGGTCGCCGTTGGACGCGGCCCAGTGGATGACTTTCACCAGTTCAGGACGTTCCACTTTCCACAGCTGGTCGAATTCTTCCATCAGGCGCCGATAGCCTCCCGGCGTAATGTAGTTTTTGCTTCCCTGGGGTAGTTTGGGCGAGGCATCGAGATCTTCGTCGTCATCCTCGCTCTCCTTGGTAAATGCCTTACTCATCCGCTGCTCCATGATCGCCGGTCAGCGGCACGAAGGCCACCGGCAGAATGTTTCGGGTCGACACCTCCCCTGAACTGCTTTTTTCCACCAGCAACAGGTCCTGGCGCATATAGGGCAGGCCCACCGGGATCACCATGCGGCCGCCGGGCTTGAGCTGCCCGATCAGCGGCGGCGGGATTTCAGGCGCGGCGGCGGTGACGATGATGCCGTCGAAGGGCGCATGTTCCGGCCAGCCCTGGTAGCCGTCGCCGTGCCGCACTGTCACATTGCCATAGCCCAGATGCAACAGGCGCTCCTGTGCCGCCCGGGCCAGCTCGGGCACGATTTCCAGCGAATAGACCTGCTTCACCAGCCGCGACAGCACCGCGCTCTGGTAGCCCGAACCGCAGCCCACTTCGAGTACCACGTGATGCGCCTGGGTCGCCAGCAAGTCGCTCATCAGCGCCACGATAAAGGGCTGCGAAATGGTCTGCCCCTGACCGATCGACAACGGCCTGTTGTCGTAGGCCAGCTCCTCCATGCCATACGGCACGAAGGCATGGCGCGGCACCTGCTGCATCGCCTCCAGGACGCGCGGATCCAGCTCGGATTTGCCAATCCAGGCGCGTGTTTCCGAGGTTTCCCAGCGGATGTCGCGCAGCATGCGTTCGATCCCGGGATGGATATTGGGGCTCATGGGGAAAGGATCGTTCCAGAAAAGGGGGATGCGGGCTATTCTATCAAACCCATACCGAATGCTTTCCGAATATGAATTTCATCAGCGCACTTAAAGAAGCCTTTCTGAGCCTGTTTCATCCGCGCATGCTGGCGCTGCTCCTGCTGCCGATGGGTTTTTCCCTCTTGCTGTGGGGCGGGCTGGCGGCCTGGTTCTGGGGCGACTGGGCCAGCGCACTGGGCCACTGGCTGGCCACCAGCGCCGCCGGCCCCTACGTTGAGGGCATCACCTGGCTGGCCGGCTCGGCAGTGACTTTCCTGATCCTGCTGATCCTGATTCCGCTCGCTTATGTCACCGCCCTGCTGATCGTGTCCGTCTTCGCCATGCCGATGATGGTGCGCCATGTGGCAGAGCGCCGCTTTCCAGAATTGCGCCGGGAACACGGCGGCAGCAATCTGGGCTCGGCGTGGAACGGCTTTGCCGCCCTGCTCATTTACCTGCTGCTGTGGCTCCTGACTTTGCCGCTGTGGCTCCTGAGCGGCCCGCTGGCGCTGGTGTTCCCGCTGCTGCTCAATGCCTATCTCAACCAGCGCCTGTTTCGCTATGACGCGCTGGCCGAGCATGCGAGCCGCGAGGAATTCGCCGCCCTGATGGAGCGTTCAGGCGGGAAACTCTATCTGCTTGGCGGCGTGCTGGGGCTGCTCCAGTACGTGCCGCTGCTCAATTTTCTCTCCCCGATCTACATCGGGCTGGCCTTCACCCACTTCTGTCTCGATGAGCTGGAAAAACTGCGCAGGGAGAAAGCCGGGCTGGTGGTAGCCGAATAGCTACTGCGCGCCCATTTCCGCCAGCGTTTCGGCGGCAATCTCGCGCACTTCGGCGTTCTCGTCGGCAAGGCAGTCCTTGAGGTAAGGCACGATCCGTTCGCCGCCGATGAGCGACAGGTAATGACAGGCGTCGGCTCGCGTCAGCGCACCCGCATGGCGGGTCAGCTCGCCCAGGCCGGGAATCATCACCCCGGCGATGGCATCGCCCTGAAACTCCTCCAGCACCGCGCCGATGCCCAGCCTCACCGCCATGCTGGATTCCGCATCGGCCAGCAGCGTCACCAGCGCCAGCAGACGCTGCGGCGCCTGGCGCGCCATGGCTTCCACCTTGTCGCGCCGGCCATTCTTGAGCAGATGCATGAAATACTCCGGCAGGCCGCGCGGCGTGCCCGAAAGCCCTGCCCAGCGGCGCAGCTCGCCCGGCGTCTGCACGCCTTCCAGCTCGAATTCGCCGATCCGCGTCCAGGGTACGCTGCGCACCCCAAGGTCTGCCGCCTGTTCAGGATGCACCGCGATATTGACGGCTTCCAGCCGCCCGATCTCGCCCTCCTTCACCAACCCGGACAAGCCTTCCAGCACCGCCGGGCAGTGCGGACAGCCGGGAGCCAGCAGGAGCAGGGCATCGGGCGCTTCACGCGGCTGCGTCATGAGTTACAGCTCCATCTCGATTTGCAGCAACTGGCGCAGCAGGGGCACCGTCACCGGGCGCTGCTGCTCCAGGGTGATGCGATCCAGGGCATCGAGCACCGCCATCAGCGAGGGCAGGTCGCGCCGCCAGTGGCGCAGCAGGTAATCCAGCACTTCCTGCGGCAGGGCGAAGCCGCGCGCCCGGGCGTGTTCCTGCAGGGCCTGGGCTTTTTCCACATCATTCAGGCCCTGCACCTGGTAAACCAGACCCCAGCCGAGGCGGGTCGCCAGGTCGGGGCGCACATTCAGCCGCGCGGGAGGGCAAGGGCCGCTGGCCACGAAAAATCCGCCGTCTTCGCGCAGGTCGTTGTAGAGGTTGAACAGGGAGATCTGCTCTGCGGCGCCCAGCCGCTCCACGTCATCCACGGCCACCAGCGCCCCCGCACCCGGCTGAACGGGAATGGCCTCACCCGCCGTTACCCGCATGGCGGGCAGGCCCGCTTCCCGCGCTGCCGCCACCAGGCCGTGCAGAAGATGCGATCTGCCGCTGCCCGCCTCGCCCCACAGGTAAATGGCGCGCTCGCGCGCGCTGCCCGAAAGCAGTTGCCGCAATGCCTGCATCAGCTCGGCATTTCGCCCGATGACAAAATTGTCCAGCGTGGGCGCAAAAACGGGGGAGATTTCCAGCAACAACTGTTTCATGGCTAGAAACGATGGAACGAATCAATATGCAATTGCGCCGCGGGCAGGCCATGTTCAAGCAGCAAGGCGCGCGTCTCGGGCACGGCATGCTCCGGGCCGGTCATGTAGACCCGGCAATGGGACAGGTCGGGATGCTCGGCGACGATGCGCTGCGCTCCGAGAAGTTGCCCAATCTCCGTATCCGAAAACGGGCTGCTCCCTTCACCTTCATCCAGTAGCGGAGTGAAGGAAAAATTGTCCAGCGCGTCGAGCCAGGAGCGGCAGAGATTTTCCAGATAATGGTCGCCCGCCCTGGAAGCCACCCAGTACAGATGCATGGGGTGAGGATATTCGAGCGATATGGCGTGCTCGATCAGACTCTTGATGGGCGCGAAACCGGTATCGTAGGCAAGGAAAATGACTTCCTCGTTCGCCTCGTCGTCAAAGGTGAAACGGCCCGACGGCCCGGTGAGCATGACCGCCTGATTGGGCTTCAGCGCTGTAAAGCAGTATTCCGCAAAAGGGTCGCCGGGTGCACGCCGGATGTGGAACTGCAGATTCATCGCATTGCAGGGGCAACTGGCGATGGACTTGTTGCGCGGCGGCAAGCCGGGAATTTCCAGCGTGGCATGCTGCCCGGCCAGAAAGCGCAGAGACTGGCTGCGCGGGGTACGCAGATGCACCACCATCACGTCCGGATGAGGGTGCTCCAGCCTGGCAACCCGCGTTTCAATCTGCTGCAGCGGCATGTCTTCCGCGCTACCCGCTTCATGCACTTCGATTTCCAGGTCTTCCAGCGTGCAGGCATGGCAAGTCAGAAAATAGTTGGCCGCCTTTTCCGCCGCGCTGAACTGGTAATCAGGCAAGCAGCCGGGTGCCAGGTGGCCCGAAAGCAGGCGCGCCTTGCATTCTCCGCAGGCGCCGCTGTTGCAGCTATAGGGAATGGCGATCCCGGCCCGCAATGCCCCTTCCAGCAGGGTCTCGTGAGGACCGGCCTGAAACTCGCGCCCACTGGGCAGAATGCGGATTTTTGCAGTCATAATGGCGCAAAAGAATAGCATACAAGCTGAATTCCTGATCACCTCGCGGCAACAGCATGGCGGTCATTTGAGGTAAAATAGCGCAAATTTTTTGCCGCCATGGAATACACAATGAACCCGTCCGAACCCTCCAAGACTTCCCTTTCCTACCGCGACGCCGGCGTGGACATCGACGCTGGCGATGCGCTGGTGGAAAACATCAAGCCCTTCGCCAAACGCACCATGCGGCCGGAGGTGCTGGGCGGCCTGGGCGGCTTCGGCGCCATGTTCGAGATCGGCAAGAAATACCAGAACCCGGTGCTGGTGTCCGGCACCGACGGCGTCGGCACCAAGCTGAAGCTCGCTTTCATGACCGGCAAGCACGACACCGTCGGCATCGACCTGGTCGCCATGAGCGTCAACGACATCCTGGTACAGGGCGCAGAGCCGCTGTTCTTCCTCGACTACTTCGCCTGCGGCAAGCTCGATGTGGCCACCGCCACCGATGTCATCAAGGGCATTGCGGCCGGCTGCGAGCAGGCCGGCTGCGCGCTGATCGGCGGCGAGACGGCGGAAATGCCCGGCATGTACCCGGCTGGCGAATATGACCTGGCAGGTTTCGCCGTGGGCGCGGTGGAAAAGGACAAGATCATCAGCGGCAAGACCATTGTCGCGGGCGACGTGGTGCTGGGCCTGGCTTCCAGCGGCGCGCACTCCAACGGCTACTCCCTGGTGCGCAAGATCATCGAGCGCACCGGCATCGACCTGAATAGCGACTTCCATGGCCGCCCCCTGCGCGACGTGGTGCTGGCGCCGACGCGCATCTACGTCAAGCCCCTGCTCAAGCTGATGGGCGAATTGCCGGTCAAGGGCATGGCCCACATCACCGGCGGCGGCCTACTGGAAAACATCCCGCGCGTGCTGCCGGAAAACCTCACCGCCGTGATCCGGAAAACCAGCTGGCCCATGCCGCCGCTGTTCTCGTGGATGCAGCAGGAAGGCAACGTGGCCGAGAAGGAAATGCACCGCACCTTCAATTGCGGCATCGGCATGATCGTGATCGTGGCCGCCGGAGATGCCGAGGCCGCGATGAACTCGCTCAGCGCCAGCGGCGAACAGGTATGGCGCATCGGCCAGATCGAAGCCCGCGCCGATGGGCAAGCGCAGACGGTCGTTGAGTGAAGTGAAGTGAAACGCATCGTCATCCTCATCTCCGGGCGCGGCAGCAACATGCAGGCGATCCTGGAGGCCGGGCTGCCGGTGGAAATCGCCGCAGTCATCAGCAACAAGCCTGAAGCCAAAGGCCTGGAAATCGCGGCACGGCACGGCATTGCAACGGCCGCGGTGGACCACCGCGAACATGAAAGCCGGGCGCACTTTGATGCCGCCCTGGCGGAGAAAATCGACAGCTTCCAGCCGGACCTGGTGGTGCTGGCCGGTTTCATGCGCATCCTGACGGCAGATTTCGTCAACCGCTACCAGGGCCGCCTGATCAACATCCACCCCGCCCTGCTGCCCGCCTTTCCCGGCCTCGACACCCATGAGAAAGCCTTGCAGGAAGGCGTCAGAATCCACGGCTGCACGGTGCATTTCGTCACGCCAACTGTCGATCATGGGCCGATCATTTCCCAGGCCGCCGTGCCGGTATTGCCCGGCGACACGCCGGACAGCCTCGCCGCCCGCGTGCTGGAGCAGGAACACCTGATCTACCCCGAAGCCATCCGCTGGTTTGCCGAAGGCCGCCTGGTGCTGGAAAACAACCGGGTGAAAGCGGATGTTGCGCAGGCTTCCGCTTCTGCGCTGAGGTCGCCATGGGCCGCCTGATCATTCTTGTGCTGGCACTGGCCAGCTTCGCGGCCCAGGCAGCACCGCCGCAACAGATTGACGCCACCTACCGCGTGCTGAAAAACGGCCAGCAAGTAGGCAAAGTCACCGAGCACTTTGAGCATGATGGCAAGCGCTACCGCATTGAAAGCACGACGGCGGCGATTGGCATTTATGCGCTCTTCGCTCGCGGCAACATCCGCCTCATCAGCGAGGGGGAAATCACCCCGAACGGCCTGCGTCCGCAACATTTCGAGCACCATCGCGGGTCCGATCCGGGCAAGCTGATCGTGGCCGATTTTGACTGGGAAAAACGTGTTGTCAGCCACAAATATGACGGGAAAGTCGAAACCGCCCCGCTTGAAGAGGGGATACAGGATCGCATCAGCCAGCATTATCAATTCATGTTTCAGCCGCCACGACAGGAGAACATCGACATTCGCCTGAGCACCGGGCGCAAACTCAGCCTCAACACCTACCGGGTGCTCGACGAAGAAACCATGTCAACGCTCGTTGGCAGCCTCCAGACCGTGCATATTTCCAAACAGCGCACGCCGAATGAAGACGGCATCGATTTGTGGCTGGCAAAATCCCGGCATTACTTTCCGGCGCGCATCGTGTTCAACGAAAAAGATGGCGGCAAGCTGGTACAGCAACTGGAAAGTCTGTCCCCTCCGCCAGACTCCGAGCCCAATCCAGCCAAACGGTGACGCCGTCCACAGTCAAACGTTTTTTCTGGGCGCTGGCACTGTCGCTGCTGGTTCACCTGATCGCGACTTTCGGCCCCGGCATCACCCTGCCGGAATATCAGCCTGACCCGGTGATTACAGCGACCATCAGGCCCCTGCCCGCTCTCCCGCCAGTAGCAAAGACCCCCAAGCCGCGTCCCAAACCAGCACCACAACGGCGGCCTGAACCTGTTGCGGCCGGCGCCCCGCCCGAACCTGCCGTGGCTGAAACACCAGCGCCGGAGCAACCTCCGGCCGTAATACAGGAAATACCCGCCCCCCCCCCGGAAAGCGAAAGTGCCGGAGCCCCCCCTATCGACCTGCCGGAACACGCCGAAATCCGCTACACCCTGAACAAGGGGCAGGACGGCTTTTCCGTAGGCCTTGCCGTTCATACCTGGAAGCGCGAGGGAACGCATTACTCCATTACCCAGATCGCAGAAGCCAGCGGCATCGTGTCGCTTTTCTACAGCGGCCGCCATGTCCAGATCAGTCAGGGCGTCATCACGGCACACGGCATGCAGCCCGATTCCTACTGGGTGCAGCGCGGGCAGAGCGCAGAAAAGACCGATACGGCTAAATTTGACTGGATAAACAGACAGCTTACATTCGGCACCAGCGGCAACACGCGTACTGCCAACCTGCCGGATGGCACGCAGGACCTGCTCAGCTTTCTTTATCAACTCGCCTTCGCCCCGCCACGGGAAGGCAGCACCCGGCTCCATATCACCACCGGGCGCAAACTGGGCAGCTACGGCTACCGCTCCATGGGCGAGGAAAACCTGGAAACTCCCCTCGGACCCATCAAGGCGCTGCACATCGCACAAGTACGCCAGGATGGGGAAGAAAACACGGAAATCTGGCTGGCGACGGAGTATCATTACCTTCCGCTTAAAATCCGTTTCACCGACAAACAAGGCAGCGTGACAGAACAAACCGCCACTGCCCTGGATATCCGATAACCATGCCCATCCCAGTTTCCCGCTTCGGCCACCTCGTCCACGCCCTGCAATCCGTCATGCGCCTGCACGAACCCGCCGACGCCAACCTGCACAATTATTTCCGCATCCACCGCGAACTCGGCAGTCAGGATCGCGCCTTCGTGGCTGAAAATGTCTACGCTGCGCTGCGCCGTAAACGCTTTCTCGAACACCTGATCGGCCCCCTCTCTCCTGGCTCTCTCCCAAAAGCCCCTGCCGAATTACCCGAGGATAAAGGAGAGAGTGACGAGGTTCCGCTACACGAGGCTCGCGTTACGGCCAGCCCGCGCCAGCTCGCACTGGCCACCCTGATGAAGCTGCAAGGCATCAATGCGCGTGAACTGGCGCCGCTGCTGCTGGATAGCGAAGAGGAATGGCTGAAGCAGCTCAAGGCGAAATCAAGCGCCGATTTGCCGCTCGCCGTGCAGGCCGACTTCCCCGACTGGTTGATGGAAAAGCTCGCCACCTTCATGTCCGAAGCCGACATCCTTGCGCTGGCGCGCGGCATGCAGCAGCCCGCGCCGCTGGACCTACGCGTCAACACCCTGCTCGACAAGCGCGACGAGGTGCTGCATACCCTGGTCAACAGCGACGGCATCGCGGCGGAAATCACGCCCTACTCCCCGCTCGGCCTGCGCCTCAAGGACAAACCCTCGCTCAACAAGAATTCACTCTTCATTAAGGGCAAGATCGAGGTGCAGGATGAAGGCAGCCAGCTGATCGGCCTGCTCCTGGCGCCGCAGCGCCGCGAAATGGTGGTGGATTTCTGCGCCGGGGCAGGCGGCAAAACCCTGTTGATCGGTGCGCTGATGCAGAATTCAGGCCGCGTCTATGCCTTCGATGTGTCCGAAAAACGCCTCAACAACCTCAAGCCGCGCCTGAAACGTTCAGGACTCTCCAACCTGCACCCGCAGCTCATCGCCAACGAAAACGACCTCAAGATCAAGCGCCTGGCCGGGAAAATCGACCGCGTGCTGGTGGATGCCCCATGCAGTGGCTTCGGCACCCTGCGCCGCAACCCGGACATGAAATGGCGCCAGACGCCAGAAGGCATCGCCGAGCTGACCCAAAGGCAGGCCGCGATCCTGCTGGCAGCATCCCGCCTGCTGAAAACCGGCGGACGCCTGGTGTATGCAACCTGCAGCTTCCTGCCTGAAGAAAACCAGCAGGTCGTGGAAGCTTTTCTTGCGCAGCATCCCGAATTCAAACTGCTGGACGCCAGTGAAATCCTTGCCTCCCAGCACGTCCCCCTGAACACCGGGAAATACCTGCAACTCCTGCCCCATGTTCACGGCACGGATGGGTTTTTTGCGGCGGTGATGGAAAGGGTCTAAGAAAGCGCTGATTTATCCCGCAGCCCGGTCATTGCGAGCGCAGCGAAGCAATCTCGATCTTTATAAACCAGCGCTTCCCTAAGAGATACAAAAAGCCCCGGAGGGAAACCTCCGGGGCTTCTTGCTATGCGCCAGGCCCTTGCATAGCAGGCGGCTTTCTTCTTGAACACTTGCTATGGCGTTGGTCTATCGCTCCCAATGGCCTTCAAAGTCGAATGAAAGTTGCCGCTGGTGGCGGATGGCGAGGAGGTAAATCTTTCCGCCAATCAGCGCGTAGAGCTGCAGGTAATCCTTGAAGAGGTATTCGCGTAACGCGTCTGCGTCCTGTGCCAGTGCCGACAACTTTGCGCGGAGCGTTGCCAATGCATTTGTGGTCTCGACAGAACGCGGCTGGCGGATCAAAAATGGTGTACCCATTTCGGGGAAACGCTCAAGGTTGGGAACCACCGTTTCGAGCAGTTCATCCAGCAAGCTGTCGAAGGCTTGCGGCGCTTCTGCTTCAGTCAGGAAGTGCTCGATATCTTCAAGGTTACGCTCGAAGTTCTCAGTGAATTTGACGACAGGTTGTTTCGCCACAAGCAGGCCCCGCTATAACTCAGGCGCTACGGCGGCGCTTGATTGACTGGATCACGCTACGGGCATCTTTCACCTTGCCAGCAGCAACGTCGTCGAGCCCCCTGGATGCCTCGTCGATCAGCAGCAGGTGAATGCGCTCGCGTTCCAGTTGGTGGTAGTAATCCAGACGCTTGGCGTCGATCAAGGCGATATAGCTTTCACCGTTCTTGGTGATGATCTTCTCGGTGCCGCCTTTGACCTCTTCAGCCAGTTCGGAGAAGTTCGCCCGGGCGTGCGAGAGCGGGATAACATCGCTTGCGGAAATACCCATGATGGCCTCCTGTGCCGCACAATGTGTGCAGTATTTTGTACATCATACGCTCTTGCGCGCAGGGAAAAAAGGAAATGGGTTTTGCTTCCTGGGCGGGGCGATTCACCCCAACTTCACGGCACCGGCGGCTTCTTCGCCGCCGCGCTGGAAAAAGGCTGAACCCGGCCATATACTCTGGCAAGCTGGACCAAAATCAATAAGACAACAGGCTTGCAGGGATAACCGCAATGAATCAGACAACAAAGCACTCCATGAGCATCAAAACCCGCTTGCTGCTAGTCCTCGTCCGGGGGTGTCCGGAATTTTGTGTAAACGGGATTTCGTTTAACGTTGTGGCAACCGGTCATCGAACTGGATAGTAAACCGGTTTAGCGCAGCTTTCCAATCCCGGATCGGCATGGTCCACTTCTGGCTGATGTTTTGCAGAGCCAGATAGAACAACTTCAGCAATGCCTCATCAGCATAAAGGGGACCATAAAGGGGACAGATTGGACGTGTCAGAAATTCTGTGTGCTGAGGTCGGGTTAAGAAATCTCAGTTTAGTGCATTCGTGAACCGTTCGCCGAACAGGATGGCGAACTGGTTGACTGCCTGTTTCCACGTAATAGGTGGCATCTTCCAATCCTTCTCGATATTGCACAAGGCCAAGTAGAGCAATTTGCTGGCTGCCTCGTCGCTGGGGAAATGCCCGCGATTCTTGACGATCTTGCGCAGCTGCATGTGCATGCTTTCGATGGCATTGGTCGTGTAAACGATTTTGCGTACGGCGGGCGGGTAGGCGAAGAACGGGATCACCTGCTCCCATTGGCGTTGCCACATGGTTACGACCGTCGGAAATTTCTGTCCCCACTCGCTTTGGGCAAACGCCTCCAGCGCCGTTGCCGCCGCTTGCGCCGTAGCGGCCTGATAGATGGGCTTGAGCGCCGCCGCCAGCGCCTTGCGTTCCTTCCAGCTCGCCAGATTCAGCGAATTGCGGATCAGGTGCACGATGCAGGTCTGGATGTGCGCCTGCGGGTACACCGCTTCGATGGCCTCCGGAAAGCCGCGCAGGCCGTCGACGACCGCAAGCAAGATGTCCTCCAGGCCGCGATTCTTGAGCTCGTTGAAGACCTTGAGCCAGAACTTGGCGCCTTCGGTTTGTTCGATCCATAGCCCCAGCACTTCCTTGCGGCCGTCGGCCCGGATGCCCAGGGCAAGATAGACCGCCTTGTTCCTGACCGTGGAGGTCAGGGCAATATCGGTCTTGCCGCTATGCCCTGCAAGACGGCCTTTGCTATGCCTTCGGGCGATTTCAGCCACGGGCATGAACTGGCCGCGATACAGGTTGAAGACGAAGCGTTGGGCAGCGATGTTCATGGGCGGAAATTATCGTGATTTTTTATACATGCGGCGCAATGCCCGTTGGTTATTGCGCCCTACGCGGGCTCTCAAAGACAACTGCAAGAGCCAAAGGGGTCACAACCAAGAGCCAAAGGGGTCACCAAGAGCCAAAGGGGTCAAGTCTTGACGTAACAGCTACGAAATAAGGGACGTCAACTTCGTTTGTGGGTCATGGCAATTACGGCAAAGAGGTGATGGCGGCATGTCAAGACTTGACCCCTTTGGTGCTGAAGACTTGACCCCTTTGGTGCTGCTTGATCTGGCTGCTCAGGATGTGAATATCGTTCCCGGCATCGAGGTTCATTTCACAATCCTCAATCCATTATGCGTTTGCACCACAAGAACTGGCCGGTGTGGTAGTCCAGTTCAAAGTAGTGTTTGCCTGCATATTCCACCCAGGCGGTGACGCCAAATTTGCCCTCCTTGCCATCGGCGGGGTTGACGTAGGGGGCGCTGATGTTTTCAAAGCTGGTCGGAGGTTGGCCTGATTCTGGGCTGGTGGAGCCTGTCATCTGCCACGGCACAGTCAGGCGCATGCGTTCTTTGCCGTAGGCATCTAGGAGAATGCAGTTGTCGGGTTTCGAATCGCTTTCGAAGCAGATGAAGCCGCTGGCGTCGGAGAGAAGGTGAATTAACAATTTACTCTTTAAATCATCAATTCTCTTTTCCGCACCGTTCACCTTCCATGAATAAGCAGTTACAGGACCGAATATTTCGCTACCGGTTACTGGGTCGCGCCAATTATTGAACTCAGAAAGCAATACCGCTTGACCTCTGTTGTTATGTTTCGTAAAGAACTCGATTTGTTTTACTGTCATGGCAAAGCCCTCCCGCTACCTTGAACGTATTTGAAGACGCTGCTTCGATCATCACGGGGTATCATGAAATTCAACTGATTCCCGCCACCCCCTGCCGTCCCACCTTGACTACCCACAACGCCAACCTGCGCCTGAATGGGTTTGGTGATTTCAACTTCGATGACGTAGCCTACGTTCTGCTTAAACTCATTGGTAATGGCAAGCTGGTTACGGGCATAGGCTTGGTTTGGGACGTTGTCGAATGTGGCCCAGCCGCCAAAAGAGCGTTCTGTTTTTCCATCACGAATCGCGTTCCATGCAATTTCATCCACCACCATCTGCACCCTGGTCCCCGGCTGCAATGTGGCCTCTGCCACCGCTGTTCCAGACTTCCATGCCGGTGCATAGCTGTAGGCGTTCATCAGACTGTTGACCTCATCAGCACTCTTGAAACCATGGATGGCACCGACTTGAACACCCTTTAGCGCCATGTTCTGAATCATCTGGGTAGCCGCCTGCGCGCTCTGCGCTACGGCTCCGGTGATCACATCTGCCCCCGCCTTGGCCGTTGTGGCCACTACCTTGCTCACTCCCATCGCCACAGTGGCCGCCCCCACGATATCCACGGCCAGCCGCCCCGCCTCAACCCCCGCAGTGATGGAGCCATCCCAGCCGCCCTCGTTGTAGGCTCGGGTTTGCATGTCGATGCGCTGCTGGTAGTCATCGGCGATCTGATTGCCCACCTTGGTGCGGAACTCAGGGTCGTTGACGATGGCTTTGAGCGCGGTCAGGGTCTCTGGCAGGTTTTTTACCATTTCTACCACGGCAACACCTTGCTCATAGGTTTGGTAGCCCATGCCGCCAAATACACCAACAATCAAGCCCGTCTCTTGTTTAATACTTATTCCAGCGTAGTTGAGTTTTACGCCGATTTCGCAAGCCAAGCTTTTCTTGCAGGCCTCCAATTCCTTGTCGCGTTGCGCTTCCTGAGCGTGAGTCAGATAGTTATTCTCCGCCGCGTTCGCCCCCGTACTGCTGGCGATGGCGATCCCCTGGGCATCCTGCCCGGCCACGGCTGCCGCGATGCCGCCCATCATGGCGGCAAAGGCGACGGTGTCGGTCTTGGGCAGTAAGCCTGCCTCGGCTCGCCCCGAGTTATAGAGGCCGGCACTTAATTCCCCCACCACCGCACCCAAGGCGCCCGCACCACAGCCGTTGCCAGTGCCGGTGTTGCTGCCCGGCGCACTCGCTCCCGCCGCACCGGCCATGCAACCCGCTACCGCGTGCGCAAAGGCGCGGCCGAATTCGTTGATCTGACCGGTCTGCGCCTGGTCCCCGATCCAGTTGGCGCCCTGGGCGCTGGCGGCGTTGAGTAAGCTGGCGATGACTTCGGTGCGGAGGCTGGTTTCCAGGTCGGTGCCGGTCACGGCGCTGGTGAGGGTGGCGCGGGCCAGGCCGTTGATGAGGTTCTTGCCGGCGTTGGCGGCAAAGCCGTCTTTTACGCTGATGGTGTTGAGGGCTTTGCCGTCTATGGTAAAAG
>JBAZID010000016.1 GCA_041651995.1 Sulfuricella sp.
TGGAGTGGGTGGCCTTCTTCCATACCGCAGGCGCTTTCATGATGCTGCTGTTCCTCATCGCCCACGTCTATCTGACCACGGCAGGGCATACCCCAACCGCGCACATCAGGGCCATGATTACCGGGTGGGAAGAAGTGTAAAACACGATCCGGGCTGAAAACAAAAGAGGCAGGGGATTGATTCCCTGCCTCTTTTTACATGGAGTTTCAGCCTGCCGGAGGTGCAGGCAGCTCCACGGCGTCCCGATTCATTTCGGTGCTGAAAAACTGAACATTGTTGCGGCCCTGTGACTTGGCATGATACATGGCGGTATCGGCGTTCTTCATCAAGGTACTGCCGTCCTCTCCATCATCCGGGCAAAAGGCAAGACCGATGCTGGGGGTGGAATGCAGCTGCTTGCCGCCAATGCTGTAATCCTGGCCCAGGGTATGCAGAATCTTGTCCGCCACGCGCTCGGCCGCCGCGGCATCCTCCACCTCGGTCAACACCACCACAAACTCGTCACCCCCCAGACGCGCCACGATATCGCTTTCGCGCACGCTGTTGCGCAGGCGTTTTGCCACCTCGATCAGCAGCTCGTCTCCCACAGCGTGGCCCAGGGTGTCGTTAATGGTCTTGAAGCGATCCATGTCGATAAACATCACCGCCAGCAGGCGTTGCTCCCGCCGCACCATGGCCAGCGCCTGTTCCAGCCGGTCCTGCAAGCTGAAGCGGTTGAACAGGCTGGTTAAGGCATCATGATGGGCCAGGTGGGTGATTTTCGCCTCGGCCTCCTTGCGCTCGGTAATATCGGTGAAGCTGGCGATGTAGTGGGTTACGCCCTCGTCGCGCCCGCGTACCGCCGATATCGCCACCCATTTCGGGTAAACGCTGCCATCCTTGCGCCGGTCCCAGATTTCCCCCTGCCAGTAGCCTTCCTGCTTTAGAGTGGCCCAAAGATTCTGATACGTATGCGGCTTGGTGTGGCCGGAAGCCAGCAGGCGCGGGTTCCTGCCCCGCACATCTTCGATTTCGTAGCCCGTCATGCGGGTAAATGCCGGGTTTACCGCCAGAATGTGGTTGCTGTTGTCACTGATGAGGATGGCCTCGCCACTGTGCTGGAATACGCTGGCGTAGAGCCGTAAATCCTGCTCCGCCTGCCAGCGCCCGGTGATGTCCTGCACCGTCCCGCTGGAGCGCAGCGCCCTGCCCTCCTCGTCGTAGAAAGTCTCGCAGCGCTCGTTCACCCACTTGATGCGGCCATCGGGCATGAGCAGGCGATGGGCGATTTCATAGGGGGCCCGCGCCGCCAGTGAGCGGGTATAGGCCTGGTTGACCTTCTCCCGGTCATCCGGATGGATGGCATTGAGGAAGGCTTCATAGGAAGCGCCGAACAGGGCGGGGTCGATTTCGAAAATGCGGAAAATTTCATCCGACCAGTTCAGCTTGTTGCTGACCAGATCAAGCATCCAGCTGCCGACCTGGGCAATGCGCTGGGCTTCGTTGAGACAAGCCGCGCTTTCGCGGACGGCAGCCTCGGCGGCATTGCGTTCGCTGATATCCATGGCAATGCCGAGAAAGCCGGTAATCGCCCCGCTCTGGTCATGAAGGGCGGTAACCGACAACTGCACAGGAAAGCGGGAGCCATCCTTGCGCAGATAGGTCCACTTAAACTCATTCGGCAAGCCGAGCCGGGTTCGAACGACAAACACCTCGAACCCCGGATCGAGGGAGATACCCAATTCCAGGGAAAAATCCCTGGCCCGTGCCGCAACTTCATCCGCATCGTGCAGGATCGCAGGGGTGCAAAGCCCGACCAGTTCGGCGGCACGATAACCCAGCATGCGCTCGGCGGCACGGTTGAATACCGTGATCACGCCATCCGGCTCCGTGGCGATAATGGCATAGGCGGCGTTATCGAGTATCGCGCCCTGCAAGGTAATCATATCCATGGCGCGAGTATACCCGCCCGCCACGGCGCAGAACAATTAAACACCCGCGGCAAACACCACTTTCACCACATCCTTGAACTGTCTTGCGAAATGGACTTTCACCCCGTCGCGAACATGCTCCGGCAACTCGTCGAAATCACGCCGGTTGGCCTCGGGCATGATCAGCTCCATGATCTTGACGCGCCGCGCGGCGATAACCTTCTCGCGCACCCCGCCAATCGCCAGCACTTCACCGGTCAGGGTCAGTTCGCCGGTCATGGCCAGCGGCCGGGTGATTTTCTGGTTGCGCGCCAGCGACAGCAGCGCCGTGGCCATGGTGATGCCGGCGCTTGGGCCATCCTTGGGCGTGGCACCTTCGGGCAGGTGCAGGTGCACGAAAGCTTCGTCGAAGAATTTCAGGTCGCCCTTGAACTCCTTGAGGTGTGAAGAGACATAGCTGTAGGCGATTTCAGCCGATTCCTTCATTACATCACCGAGCTGGCCGGTCATCTTGAAACCGCGGTTGCGGGTATGCACCCGCGTCGCCTCGATCGACAGCGTGACGCCACCCATCGCGGTCCACGCCAGACCGGTGACCACGCCGATGCCACTGAGCGGTTTTTCCTGGGTGAACAGCGGTTTGCCGAGGTAGTCCTCGACCTGGGCAACATTGATGCGGGCCAGTTCGGGCTCGCCACTCATGCGCTTCACTACGGATTTTCTCACCAGACGTCCGAGCTGTTTTTCCAGGTTGCGTACCCCGGCTTCGCGGGCATAGCCGTCAATCACATGCTTCAGCGCCGCATCGCTGATCGACAGCTCGCCCCGCTTGAGGCCGGTTTTTTCCAGTTGCTTGGGCCACAGGTGATGCTTGGCGATGGCGACTTTTTCGGCGGTGATGTAACCCGACAGGCGGATCACCTCCATGCGGTCGAGCAATGGTCCGGGAATGGTGTCGAGCTGGTTGGCGGTGCACACGAACAAGACTTTGGATAAATCGAAGCGCACATCGAGGTAATGGTCGAGAAAGTCGCTGTTCTGCTCCGGGTCAAGGACTTCGAGCAGGGATGATGCCGGATCGCCGTGATAAGAGGCACCGATCTTGTCCACCTCGTCCAGCATGATGACCGGGTTCTGAGTGTCGCACTCCTTGATCGCCTGGATGAACTTGCCCGGCATGGCGCCAATATAGGTGCGCCGGTGGCCCTTGATTTCCGCCTCGTCACGCATGCCGCCGAGCGAGAAACGGTAGAACTTGCGCCCCAGCGCATCGGCAATGGAATGTCCGATGGAGGTCTTGCCCACCCCGGGCGGCCCCACCAGCAGCACGATGGAACCGGCGATCTCGCCCTTCAGCGCGCCCACCGCGAGGAATTCGATAATGCGCTCCTTGACGTCATCCAGACCATCATGGTCGCGGTCGAGAATCTTGCGCGCGCGCTTGAGATCGAGCTTGTCCTTCGAAAATTTGCCCCACGGCAGCTGGGTCAGCCAGTCGAGGTAGTTGCGCGTGACGGCATATTCCGGCGAACCGGTTTCGAGCAGGGAGAGCTTCTGCATTTCCTCGTCCACGCGCTTCTGCGCCGACTCGGTCAGCTTGAGCTTGCCCAGGCGCTCCTGGAAACGCTCGATCTCCGCCGTCTTGTCGTCCTTGGCCAGCCCCAGTTCCTTCTGAATCGTTTTCAACTGTTCGCGCAGGAAAAACTCGCGCTGCTGCTTGGTCATCTTTTCATCGACCTGCTCGCGGATCTGGGACTGCAGGCGCGCGACATCCAGCTCCTTCTTGATCAGCACCAGCACCTTTTCCATGCGTTTCTTCAGGTTCAGGACCTCCAGCACGTCCTGCAATTTCTCCTTGGAAGCCGTGGTGAGGGAAGCGGCGAAATCCGTCAGCAAGGAAGGTTCGTTGGGGCTGAAGCGATTGAGGAAGAACTTGAGTTCCTCGCTATACAGCGGGTTGAGCGGCAGCAACTCCTTGATGGAATTGATGATCGCCATGGCATAGGCCTTCACCTCGTCGCTGTTGGCGCCCCGGCTGTCGCTGATGTACTCCACCTGCGCCAGGTAAGGTGTTGTCCTGGACAGCCATTTGACGATGCGGAAGCGCCGCTGCCCTTCGGCAATGAACTGGATCTTGCCCTCGGTGCGCACCGGATGGTGCATGTGCACCGCCGTCCCGGTGGCATAAAAGTCCTGCGGCGTGACCTCGTCGGCACTATTGGGCCGCACCAGCACCAGGCCGACCATCTTGTGTTCGGTGTCGCCGATTTTCTCCACCGTCTCCAGCCACGGCCCCATGTTCATCAGCAGGGGCAGGGTCTGGGCGGGAAAGAATGGCCGTTCGGTGAGCGGCAACAGATACAGGGTTTCGGGCAATGCCTGTTGTTGCAGCGCCAGTTGGGTAGACTCGATCACTTCACCTTCAATCGCTTCGTTTGCTTCGGGCATCTTGCTTTTCCAATGTGAGATCCATGCTTTCAAATTTTGTGGCCAGGCAGTGACAATTCAAGCCCGGACTTCACATACAATAGCCCGCATGAAACGAATTTACTTATTGCTGACGCTTCTCGCCACGTGTGCCACGGCTGCCGCATTCGAATTTCCGCTGAATTCGCGCACTTCTCCGGCATTGGCGGCAAGCGGCACCATCCAGCTGGCCTTCAGCCCGGAAGATGACACCGGCGCACTGGTGATCGAAGCCATCCGTGGCGCCAGAAAACAGGTTCTGGTGCAAACCTTCAGTTTTACCCACCGCAAGATCGCGCAGGCGCTGATTGAAGCCAAACGGCGCGGCATTGATGTGCAGCTGATTGCCGATGGCGAACAGATCCGCAAAATGCAGCGCGGTGTAGTGCCGGAAATTGCCGCCGGAGGGGTTCCGACCTTCGTGGACCGCGAGCATGACAGCGCCCACAACAAGATCATGGTGATTGATGCAGGTCTGCCCCAGGCTGCCGTCATCACCGGTTCATTCAACTTTACCCATGCGGCGCAGTACAAGAATGCGGAAAACCTGCTGATCTTTCGTGGCAACCCGCAGCTGACCCAGGCCTATCTGAAAAACTGGCAGCGGCACCGCGCCCATGCGCAAGCTTTCGAGGCTCACCGCTACTGATGCAAAATACCCAGGAAATCCACAATCTGCTGCTCGAACTGCTGAATGACCTCGGCCAGACCGCCATGCTGTGGCAGCTCGCCGCCCTGGCGCTCAGCCTCGGCCTGGCCTGGCTGGTCACGCGGCTGATTCGCAAGCAGATCCCGGTGCAGCAAGGCGCATGGAAGCTGGGCATGGGCGGCGTGGACCGGATCATTTTCCCGCTGACCGCGCTGCTGCTGGTGCTGGTGGGCAAAACGCTGCTCAACCACTGGCATTCCATCAGCGTGCTCAATCTCGCCGTCCCGCTGCTGCTCTCGCTCGCCCTGGTGCGGCTGGCGGTGTACATGCTGAGGCATATTTTCGCCCCCAGCGGCTGGCTGCAAACCTCGGAGCGTTTCATTGCGATCCTGATCTGGAGCGGCGTGGCGCTGCACATTTCCGGCTTTCTGCCGGAAATTCTGGGCGTGCTGGAGGATTTCAGCTTCCGTATCGGCAAGCAGAAAATCTCCCTGCTGATGATCCTGAGCGGGCTGCTTTCCATTGCCGTGACGCTGCTGGTCGCCATGTGGCTGGCCTCGACGCTGGAAAAACGCCTGATGGCGGCGGACAGGCTGGACATGAGCCTGCGCGTGGTGCTGACCAAGCTCATCCGGGCGGGGCTGTTGCTGCTGGGCATCCTGGTCGCGCTGCCCATCGCCGGCATCGACATCACCGTGCTCTCGGTGTTCGGCGGCGCGCTGGGCGTGGGCATCGGCTTCGGCCTGCAGAAAATCGCCAGCAATTATGTCAGCGGCTTCATCATCCTGCTCGACCGCTCCATCCGCATCGGCGACCTGGTCACGGTGGACAACCGCTATGGCAGCGTGACCGCCATCACCTCGCGCTATGTGGTGGTCAAGGGCATGGACGGCACCGAGGCCATCATTCCCAACGAGACCCTGATCACGTCCACGGTGCTGAACCACTCCTACACCAACCACGAACTGCGCATTGGCATCCCGGTGCAGATCAGCTATGAAAGTCCGCTGGAAACAGCCATGTCCATCATGTTCGAGGTTGCATGCAAGCACCCCCGGGTCCTGCGGAAACAGGAAATCGAACCCAGGGTGTTCCTGAAAACCTTTGCCGAAAATGGCATCGAGCTGGAACTGTCGCTATGGATCAAGGACCCCGAGGAAGGCCAGATGAACCTGCGCTCGGAAATCAATCTGGATATCTGGCGCCGCTTCCAGCAGGCAGGTATCGAAATTCCCTACCCGCAGCGCGTGATCAAACTCCTGCAGTAAACTGATGGGGCATATTCGGCCCCCCAGAAAAATTTCCGCAATAACGGGTATGACAGTAGCCACCCCGAGGCTCAAGCCTCCCCGGAGCTTTTTGCCCTCCTACAATTTCGCCTTGACCCACCCGGCCACGCCGGCCAATGCCTGGGCCAGATTTTCCGGCTGGGTGCCGCCCGCCTGCGCCATGTCAGGGCGTCCGCCGCCCTTGCCACCGACCTGCTGGGCAACAAAATTGACCAGTTCGCCAGCCTTCACTTTTGCCGTCAGATCGGCGGTGACGCCGGCGATCAGGCTCACCTTGCCGTCGGCCACGGCCGCCAGCACGATGGCGGCGCTGCCGAGCTTGTCCTTGAGCTTGTCCAGGGTTTCGCGCAGGGTTTTGGCATCCGCGCCTTCCAGCGCGGCGGCCAGCACCCTGGCGCCGTTCACTTCCACCACCTGAGCGGCCAGCTCGTCGCCCTGGCTGGAAGCCAGCTTGGACTTGAGCTTGGCCAGCTCCTTTTCCAGGGCCTTCACATTGTCCATGATCTGGGCGATCTTGCCCGGCAATTCCTGGGCGGGCGCCTTGAACGCGCTCGCGGCCTGGGCCAGCAAGGCCTGCTGCTCCTGCACGTGGGCCAGGGCATTGTCGCCGGTCAGCGCCTCGATGCGGCGCACCCCGGCGGCCACGCCGCCCTCGGCCAGCACCTTGAACAGGCCGATGTCGCCGCTGCGGGCAACATGCGTCCCGCCGCACAGCTCGCGCGAGCTGCCGATGTCCAGCACCCGCACCTCGTCGCCGTATTTCTCGCCGAACAGCATCATCGCACCCAGTTTCTGCGCCTCCTCGATCGGCAGCACGCGCACGCAACTGGCCTGGTTGGCGAGGATTTCGGCATTGACCAGCGCCTCCACCCGGCGAATTTCCTCGGCGCTCAGCGCCGCATTGTGGGCGAAGTCGAAACGCGTCTTGTCGGCATCCACCTGAGAACCCTTCTGCTGCACATGCTCGCCCAGCACTTCGCGCAGGGCCTTGTGCATCAGGTGGGTGGCGGAATGGTTGCGCATGGTGCGGGCGCGCGCCTGGCCGTCCACCCTGGCGGTCACGCCGTTGCCGACACTGATCTTGCCGGTCCGCACCACACCGTGGTGACCGAACACGGCAGCCTGGATTTTCTGCGTGTCTTCCACGGCAAAAATACCATGCGTGCTCTGCAGCAGGCCGCGATCGCCCGCCTGGCCGCCGGATTCGGCGTAGAACGGCGTGTCGTCCAGCACCACCACGCCGGTCTCGCCTTCCAGCAATTCGTTGACCGGCGCGCCGTCGCGATACAGGGCCAGCACGTTGCCCCTGGTTTCGAGCTGGTCATAGCCGTGGAAAGAGGTGGCCGGGCCTTCGTATTCCAGATTGGCCGCCATCTTGAACTTGCCGGCGGCACGCGCCTGCTCTTTCTGACGGCTCATGGCGGCATCGAAGGCGGCCGCGTCCACGCTGACGCCATGCTCGCGGCATACGTCCTGGGTCAGGTCGAGCGGGAAGCCGTAGGTATCGTGCAGCTTGAAGGCGGTTTCGCCATTGAAAATCTTGTTGCCCTGCCCGGCCATTGCCGCCAGATCCGCTTCCAGGATGACCATGCCATGCTCGATGGTGGCAAAAAAGCGTTCCTCTTCCTGCTTCAGCACCTCGGTCACGCGTGCCTGATTCTGCCTCAGTTCCGGGTAGGCCTCGCCCATCTCGGCATCGAGATCGGCAACCATCCTGTGGAAGAAGGCGGCACGCGCGCCCAACTTGTAGCCGTGGCGGATGGCGCGGCGGATGATGCGGCGCAGCACGTAGCCGCGCCCCTCGTTGCCGGGGATGATGCCGTCAGCGATGAGGAAAGCGCAGGCGCGGATGTGGTCGGCCAGCACTTTCAATGAAGGGCTGTCGAGGTCGGCACAGTGCGTTTCGCGCGCGGCGGCCTTGATCAGGGTCTGGAACAGGTCGATCTCGTAGTTGGCATGCACGCCCTGCAACACGGCGGAGATGCGCTCCAGGCCCATGCCGGTGTCCACCGATGGCTTGGGCAGCGGATGCATCACGCCCTGCTCATCGCGGTTGAACTGCATGAACACGTTGTTCCAGATTTCGATGTAGCGGTCGCCGTCTTCCTCCGGCGTGCCGGGCAGGCCGCCGGGAATGTGCGCACCGTGGTCGTAGAAAATCTCGGTGCAGGGACCGCAGGGGCCGGTGTCGCCCATCATCCAGAAATTGTCGGAGGCGTAGCGCGCGCCCTTGTTGTCGCCGATGCGGATGACGCGCTCGCTGGCCAGGCCGATTTCCTTGGTCCAGATGTCGAAAGCCTCGTCATCCTCGGCATACACCGTGACATAAAGCCTGTCCTTGGGCAGTTTGAATACGACAGTGAGCAGCTCCCAGGCGTACTGGATGGCATCGCGCTTGAAGTAGTCGCCGAAGCTGAAATTGCCCAGCATCTCGAAGAAGGTATGGTGGCGTGCCGTGTAGCCGACGTTTTCCAGATCGTTGTGCTTGCCCCCGGCGCGCACGCATTTCTGCGAACTGGCAGCGCGGGTATAGGGCCGCTTGTCGAAGCCGAGAAACACATCCTTGAACTGGTTCATCCCGGCATTGGTGAACAGCAGGGTCGGGTCCTCGTGCGGGACCAGGGAACTGGACGGCACCACGGTGTGGCCCTTGGAGGCGAAGTAATCGAGGAATTGCTTGCGGATTTCGCTGCTTTTCATTGTTGCTTTCCAAATTTATATCTAAGTAAGAAAACCAGTTTTACCACGGAGCACACGGAGGACACAGAGAAGGACAGGAGCACTATGAACACTGTTTGCGGGCTATCCCTCTGGCGATGACGCATATCCGTTATCGCCCTACCTCCGTGCGCTCCGTGCTCTCCGTGGTTAATCGTCTTTCAGTTGCGCTTCAGTTCCTTGATGCGCAACCCGATCGAATGCCCGCCCAGGATCGCCGCGCTTTCCACCACGCCCCGGACGTTGACGGTTTCATCCATCGCCGGCAGCTTGTCCTGCGCCATCACGGTGATCTCGCCGCTGCCGTCATCCACGATGTACATGGAAAGGTTGATCAGCGGAATCCTGGTCACATCCTTGACCTTGCCGCGAATGCGCACTTCCTTGCCCTCGAACTGCGCCGGTGCGGCCATGATCTCCTGGACCGGCGTCTGGCCGAACGGCAGATAATCGCAGCCTGAAAGCGCCAACAAACCTGCCAACACCGTGCCTGCCAATATTTTTTTCATTAATCTCGATCTCCGCTGCCATGCAGTACTTTGCCGATGATGCTCGAACTGAAGCCACGGCTCATCAGGAAACGCATCTGCCTTGCCCGTTCCCTGGCGTCCTGCGGCAAAACACCAAATTTCTTCGCCCATACGGCACGCGCCGTTTCCAGCTCGCTTTCCCGCAATTCGGGCAGAATCGCCGCCACCGCATCCGCGCTAACGCCCTTTTCCTTCAACTCCTGCGCAATGCGCTGGGCGCCGTATTTGCTGCGGCGCGCATGCACGATCTGCTCGGTGAAGCGCGCCTCCGACAGCCAGCCGCGCGCGGCAAAATCGTCCAGCAGTGACGCTACTTCATGCTCGTCTTCAGCGTGGGGCGCAAGCTTGCGTTTCAGCTCGAGGCGCGAATATTCACGCCTCGAGAGAAAACCGAGTGCGCGCTCCCGCAGGCTGAGCTGGCTTGGGCGAATGAATTCACCCCTACTCAGGCATCCACGGTATCGGGATCGACGATGGTCGGCAGACCGCTCACGCCAACCGCTTCGCGCACCCTGGCTTCGATCTCGGCGGAAATATCCTTGTGCTCTTTCAGATACTCGCGCACGTTGTCCTTGCCCTGGCCGATCTTCTCGCCCTTGTAGCTGTACCATGCACCGGATTTCTCGATGAATTTGTGATCCACGCCCATGTCGATGATTTCGCCTTCGCGCGAGATGCCCTCGCCGTAGAGAATGTCGAACTCGGCCTGCTTGAAGGGCGGCGCCACCTTGTTCTTGACCACCTTGACGCGGGTCTCGGAGCCGATCACTTCATCGCCCTTCTTGATCGCGCCGGTGCGTCGGATGTCGAGGCGTACCGAGGCGTAAAATTTGAGAGCATTGCCGCCGGTGGTGGTTTCCGGGTTACCGAACATGACACCGATCTTCATGCGGATCTGGTTGATGAAAATCACCAGGGTGTTGGTGCGCTTGATGTTGGCGGTGAGTTTCCGGAGCGCCTGCGACATCAGGCGGGCCTGCAGGCCCATGTGGGAATCACCCATTTCGCCCTCGATCTCGGCCTTGGGCGTGAGCGCCGCCACCGAGTCGATCACCACGATGTCGACCGAGCCGGAACGCACCAGCATGTCGGCAATTTCCAGCGCCTGCTCGCCGGTGTCCGGCTGGGAGATCAGTAGATCGGCAACATTCACGCCGAGCTTTTGGGCATATTGCGGGTCGAGCGCATGCTCCGCGTCGATGAAGGCTGCCGTACCGCCCAGCTTCTGCATTTCCGCGATCACTTGCAGGGTCAGCGTGGTCTTGCCGGAGGATTCCGGACCGTAGATTTCCACCACCCGGCCGCGCGGCAAGCCGCCTACGCCCAGGGCAATGTCCAGCCCCAGCGAACCGGTGGACACCACCTGAATGTCCTGCATTGCGGCATGATCGCCCAGGCGCATGATGGAGCCCTTGCCGAACTGCTTTTCAATCTGCCCCAAGGCCGCTGCAAGCGCCTTGCTTTTATTGTCGTCCATATTGATTCCTTAAAATTTAACCCGTGGATTATGTCACAGTTGCAACAGTGCTAAAACACCTTGAAGGGCATGCTCCACCGCCTGTCGTCGGACTTCGCGCCGGTCTCCCGGAAACAGGCAACGCTCGCTTTTCACTGTGCCATCCTTGATTGCCCAGGCGAAGCATACCGTACCCACTGGCTTACCAGGTGAGCCACCCGTCGGACCGGCGATGCCGCTGATCGCCAGGGAAATGTGGGCCTGGCTATGTAGCAGCACGCCAGCAGCCATTTCACACACCGTCTCCTCGCTCACCGCCCCATGCCGCGCCAGGGTTTCAGCCTGCACGCCCAGCATTTCCAGCTTGGATGCATTGGTGTAGGTGATGAAACCGCGGTCATACCAGGATGAGCTTCCCGCCACCGCCGTCACCGCCTCCCCCACCCAGCCGCCGGTGCAGGATTCCGCCGTGGCCAGCATCCAGCCGCGCGCCTTCAGGGCATGGCCGGTTTCCTCGGCCAATTGATAAAGTTCATCAACCATAAAAATGCTCCAGCAATTTGAGCGCAGCGAGCGCATAGCCCGCTGCCAGCAGATCATCCAGCATCACTCCGAAGCCGCCCTTGACGTGCTGGTCGAAATAGCGGATGGGAAACGGTTTCCAGATATCGAACAGGCGGAACAGCAGGAAGGCGATGCCAAACCACAGCCAGGTTGGCGGCGTGAAAGCCAGGATCAGCCACATCGCCACGATCTCGTCCCACACCATGCCGCCATGGTCGGGCACGCCCAGCGCCTTGCCGGTGACCTCGCAAAACCAGATGCCCAGCACGAAAGACAGACCGGTAACGATCAGCAGGGCCGGCAGCGGCAGGAAATGCGCCAGCACCATGAACAGGGGGATGGCCAGCAGCGACCCCGCCGTTCCCGGCGCGACAGGCGACAGGCCGGAACCCAAGCCCAGGGAGAAAAAATGGGCCGGGTGGGCAAACAGCAGCTTCAGGTCCGGCTTATTGCGCAAAGTGGTCAAATCCCTTCACTTCCACCGGCATGGGATGGCCCTTCCCGTCCAGCAAGGCCAGCCCCGCCTCGCCTGTAATGCGGCCGATGCAGCTCAGCGGCAGCGCCAGTTTGTTTGCCAGGGCAAGCAGTTCCGCGTGGCGCGCAGCAGGCGCGGTAAAGCACAGCTCGTAATCATCCCCCCCCGCCAGCACGCAGTTTTTCGCTACTATTACCTGAGCCTCGCGTAGCGAGTCTGCGTCCCTCTCTCCCGCCCGAGGGAGAGAGCCAGGAGAGAGGGGGCCGATATAGCGGCGCGTGACTTCATGCAGGGGCAAAGCCTCGAAATGGATTTCCGCACCGGCTTGAGACTGTTCCAGAATGTGCCCGAGATCTGCCAGCAGGCCATCTGAAACGTCGATCGCGGCCGAGGCGATACCACGCAGCGCCAGCCCCAGCGCCACGCGCGGCTGGGGCACGTAGAGCGCGGGCAGGCAGGCGGCGGCTTCCAGCTGCTCCAGTTCCACCCGGCCCTGACGATAGGCCAGCGCCAGCGCGGCCGTCCCCAGCGTGCCGCTGACCCAGATTTCATCTCCGATTTTGGCGCCGTCGCGGCGCAAGGCCTGCCCGGCCGGCACTTCGCCCATGATCTGGATGCAAATATTGAGCGGCCCGCGCGTGGTGTCGCCGCCGACCAGCTCGACACCAAACTTGCTCGCCAGGCCGAAAAATCCCCCGGCAAAGCCGCGCAGCCATTTCTCGTCGGCTGCCGGCAGGGCAAGGGCCAGCGTCGCCCAGCGCGGTGTTGCGCCCATGGCTGCCATGTCGGACAAATTCACCGCCAGCGATTTGTGCCCCACCGTGCCGGGGCCGTCCTGCGGCGAGAAATGCCGCCCCTCCACCAGCATGTCCACCGACACGGCCAGTTCCATGCCCGCCGAAACCTGTAGCAGGGCGGCATCGTCCCCGACACCCAATATCGCGCTGGGGGTCGGGCGGGTGAAATACTGGCGGATCAGGTCGAATTCGGAGGGCATGACGGTAGAGAGTTTTTCCCTATCCCATTATTCAAATGGATTTATGGTTGCAACATCCAATGGCATGTCACTGGATTTCCACAACAACCCCTCCCATCCGCCCCTTGTGCGAGCATCCGCAGCGCGGATTGCCTGCTTACCCCGCTTCAGGGAACGGACGTACTGGCTCTCCCCCTGACAAGGGGGAGTTGGAGTGGGTTTGATGTCTGATACAAAAAAGCATTCTGGAAAAATGGCCTACTCCGCCCCCTTCTGTTTCGCTTCCAGCTCTTCCCAGCGTGCCAGCACGACCAGCATTTCTTCCTCGATCTCGCTTACCCGCTCCTGCAAGCGCTTGGCTCCGGCCGGGTCGCGGCGATAGATTTCGCCGTCGGCCAGCCTGGCGCCGATCTCTGCCTGCTCCTGTTCCAGCGCTTCGATCCTGCCCGGCAGGGCTTCCAGTTCGCGGCTTTCGTTGAAGTTCAGTTTTACCCGCACGGCAGGTTTGGCTGGTTTGACAGCGGTTTTTTGCGGCACGTCCGGCCTTTTCTGCGCCTCGGCATCGCGCATCTTTTTCGTCCGCACGTAGTCGTCGTAGCCGCCAGCGTATTCCTGCAGCTTGCCATCGCCCTCGAAGGCGATGACCTGGGTCACCACGTTGTCGAGGAAAGTCCGGTCATGGGAAACCAGCAGTACCGTGCCCGTGTATTCCTGCAGCAGGGATTCGAGCAGTTCCAGGGTTTCGATGTCGAGATCGTTGGTTGGCTCGTCCAGCACCAGCACGTTGGCCGGGCGGGTGAACAGGCGCGCCAGCAGGAGCCGGTTGCGCTCGCCGCCGGACAGGGATTTCACCGGGGAACGCGCGCGCTGAGGCGCAAACAGGAAGTCTTCCAGGTAGCTGATGACGTGTTTGCGCTCGCCGCCAATCTCGATGAAGTCGCTGCCCTTGCTGATGGTATCGATCAGCGTGGCTTCCTCGTCGAGCTGGGCACGGAACTGGTCGAAATAGGCCACGGCCATCTTGGTTCCCAGCTTGACCGTGCCGCTGTCGGGCTGCAACTCGCCCAGGATCAGCTTGAGCAGGGTGCTCTTGCCGGCGCCATTGGGCCCCACCAGGCCGATCTTGTCGCCGCGCATCACGCGTCCGGAGAAATCCCGGATGATGATTTTATCGCCGTAGGCCTTGCTGACATTTTCCAGCTCCGCCACCAGCTTGCCCGAACGCTCGCCCTGGTCGACATTGAGGTTGACCGTGCCGCTGCGTTCGCGGCGCGCGGCCCGCTCGCGGCGCAAGGCTTCCAGCCTGAGCACACGGCCTTCGTTGCGGGTGCGGCGCGCCTGGATGCCCTTGCGAATCCAGACTTCTTCCTGGGCCAGCACCTTGTCGAATTTTTCGTTATGCACCGCCTCGATTTCGAGCAATTCCTGCTTCTTGATCTGATAGGCGGAAAAATTGCCGTCGAAGCCCGCCAGCAAGCCGCGATCCAGTTCGACAATACGCGTCGCCACGTTATCGAGGAAGCGCCGGTCGTGGGTAATCAAAAGCACGCTACCGGCAAATTCGTTGAGCAAACCTTCCAGCCATTCGATCGCGGCAAGGTCCAGGTGATTGGTGGGCTCGTCCAGCAACAGCATGTCGGGCGCCATCACCAGTGCCTGCGCCAGTGCCACGCGCTTTTTCTGGCCACCGGACAGGGCGCTGATCTTGACATCTTCCGGCAAGGAAAGACGGCTCATGGTGGCTTCCACCCGCGCCTTCATGTTCCAGCCATCGTGCGCTTCGAGCTCTACCTGCAAATCGTGCATGCGCGCCAGCAGAGCGTCCATGTCAGCATCCGGGTCGCCCATGGCATGGGTGACCTCGTGGTAGTCGAGCAAAAACTGGTGTGCCGCGCCCAGCCCCTCCGCCACGGCTTCGAATACCGTATGCCCGGGATCAAGCTCGGGCTCCTGCGGGACGTAAGCCAGCTTCATCCCTGGCGCACGCCACACCCGGCCGTCGTCAGGGTGTGCGGTCCCGGCGATGATCTTGAGCAGGCTGGATTTGCCGGTGCCGTTGCGCCCGATCAGGCCGACCCGCTCGCCCGGTTCCAGCACCAGGTCGGCATGGTCGAGCAGTGGCACATGGCCGAAGGCGAGAGAAATTTTATCGAGTTGAATTAATGGCATAAATTACATCGACGGCGTATTTTGGCTGGCATGCGTTTTTTCATGCTGCTGCTGGCAATTGACACAACGCAAAGCCGCAGGGTAAGCCAGCAGGCGCTCGAAGCGGATATCCTCGCCGCAATCTCCACAAACACCATACTCGCCCTGCTTCATGCGCTTTTTCGCCGCCTCGATCTCGCGCATTTCATTGACCTGGCGATCCACCCGTGCCGCGGCAATATCCGCCAGCGCATCGGCGACCGACTCATCGCCCTGGTCAGAGCCCCCCGCCTCGGCAAAATCGGCAAAATGCTGCTCGCCGTCCTGCCCGAGTTCCTGACGCACTTCATTGATCAATTGCTGATAGCGTGTTTTCAGCGCCAATTCGAGCTGTTTTTGCTGCGCTGCAGATAGTGCCATGATCTTTCCTTTAAACCCCGATACGCTTTAAGTCTATTGTCATTCTGATAGCTTGGAGTTTAACATAGCCGCAGCTATTCATTCCGCCACAGGCTGCCTGCACAAAAGAGAAGCCATGAATCTGCCGCGCAGAAACGTCCTGAAAATGCTATCCACCCTGCCGCTTGCGGTGCTCTGCGACAGCGCCAGAGCCGCTGACGCACGAACACTGATACGCATCAATCTGCCCGGACCCCGTTCACTGCCCTTTCTCCCCATCGAGCTGATACCCATTCTGGGCATTGACCGTAGCGAGAAAGCGCAACTGGTCATCCGTTATTTTCCCAGTGGCGTGCGCGCTCTGGAGGACATGCTGGCCGGCAACGCCCAGTTCTCCGCCCAGGGATTTACGGTGTTGCATCCCTTTTACGTCAAGGGGAAAAAACCCCTGGCTCTGGCTCCCTTGAGTGGTCAGGTGCCACCTTACGGCATCGTTGTGAGAAACGAATTACGCAAGCAGATCAAAAGCATCGCTGACCTCAAGGGCCGCTCGATCGGCGTTTCTGTCGGCACAGCCACCAGCAAAACCTATCAGCAGCAAGTAATGGAAGTATTCCTGACCGCCAACGGCATCAAGCCCGGCGAGGTGCGCTGGGTACCCACGGCACAGAACTGGGAGGGGCAACTTGGCGCGCTCGGCAGCAGGGCTGTTGATGCCGTATTCTGCGAAGAACCTTTCATGAGCGGCCTGGTACGAAAAAATGCCGGTTTTTTGCTCAGTGACTGTAGCGACCCCATGGTAATGGCCAAACTGACTGGCGCGGGGCATTTGCGCGCCACACTCACCACTACCGCAAAAAATCTGGCACAGGACAGACAACGCGCCGAAGTCATGGTGCGGATGCTGAATCGATCCCTGGAATGGATGGCCAGAGCTGGTGCGGTAAACATTATCAACCGCCTGGATATTCAGGATAAGGACGAGAAACTCGAACTAATCGATGTTCTGACCCGCCACCCAGGCATGTACGCCAGCAATGCCCGTTTCTCGCGCCAACAGGTCGAGGCCACGGCACAGTTCATGAGGTCCGCGGGCATTCTTGCCGATGAAAACTTCAACCTCAACACGCTGATAGATAGCCAGTTCGCGGGAGTCAAACCATAGCCCAGCTAATGTCGAAGCGCATTTCCAGCCTGCTGTGCGGTCGCGGGACCCTGCGTTGGCAGGCACTGGCGCGCCTGCTGCTGGTTGGCCTGTTCGTTGTGAGCGCCATCACCCTGGTTGCCACCATCAGCCATCGAACCCAAAGCGAGCGCGAAGACACGCAGAAGCGCGCCACTATCCAGCAACTCTATGAAAAAGAGCTGCCCCGGGTAGAAGAGCGCTGGCAGGCCGATGCGGAGCAAATAAAAACGCGCATTGAGTTTTCCCGCATTCTGGAGGAAGGGGATGAGGTACGCTGGCTTAAATTTAACGCGTTTCTCAATGCCCAATCCGAATTTACCCACTTCTCCAATCTTCTGATTTTGCGCGGTGAGAACCGTATCCTGTACCGCTACGGCCCCGAAGCGCACAAGATAAAAATCAACGCTGCCCTGCTCGCTTCCTCCTGGCACTATTCCGAGGAAGCCCGCGAACTGTACCGGATCTATCGCATCCCCATCTGGCTTGGCTCTGGTGAACATGGCACTTTGCTGCTACTGAAGACCGTGAACAATGCTTCACTGAGAGAAATTGCCGCCCCGGAAACCTTTCTGCATCTTTTTTTCCATGACCGGATCCTGGCCACCTCCAATAGCGCCACCCACGATCTGACACGCCCCGGAATGAAGGAAGCACGCACCCCTGCCGGAGAGCTGCTGATCCAGACCGAACAACTCTGGCCCGGCAGTGGCACTCGGCCGATGCTTATCATTCAACATGAATTTCACACCCTCTATCCACTAAGAGAGTTTCTGCTGCGCCCGCTTGCCGCCGTATCGATCATCACACTCCTGATCTGGCTCGGCCTCGGACGCTGGCTGACGCACACTATCAGGCGCGTGGAGAATCTTGAAACGGCCACCAGGGATTACACCCAGCTCGGCATCGCGTCCCGGGCCAGTGAACAGCTGCGGGCAGCAGGCGGACAACCGGACGAGATCTCCGATCTGGCTGAAGCCATGGAAAAGCTCATGCACGAGATTGAAAGCCGCAATCTTGAGCAGAAAGCCTATCTGGAAACCTTGTCCATGCTGGAGGAAGCCGTTCTGGAAATAGACTGCGACGGAACCATCGTGCGCGCCAGCCCCGGCTGGAACAAGCTATCCCATTGCAACGAACCTGTCGGCGCACGCATCTACGATTTCATTCACAGCGAGGACCGCGAAACACTGCAAGCACAATGCCAGGCATTAACCAGCGGCAAGAAGAATCATGTCGTCCTGCGCTTGCGCCTCAATCTGGAGAACTCGCCCCACGAACCATGGGTGGAATGCCGCTTCGTCTGTCGCCGTAACGAATCCGGAAATGTGGCAGGCGTGCGCGGTGTATTGCGTGACATTACGCAAACTTATCTGAACGAGAAACAAATTACCCACATGGCCCTGCACGACGCCCTCACCGGCTTGCCCAACCGGGTGCTGCTGGAAGATCGCATCAAGGTTTCGCTACGTCAGGCTTCGCGCTTGCAACATAAAGTCGGCATCTGTTTCATCGATCTGGACCACTTCAAAAATGTCAACGACACTCTCGGCCACAAATCCGGCGACAAGCTTCTGCTGGCCTTTGCCGAGCGTCTGAAGCGACAGCTGCGGGAAGGCGATACCGTAGCACGCTGGGGCGGCGATGAATTCGTGCTGCTGCTGCCCGACATGGACATGGAGCAAGATATTCGTGAAGTCGCCATGAAAGTAAGCAAGGAGGTGCAAACACCCTTGCAGATAGACGACACCGAACTGGCCGTGACTTTCAGCATGGGCATCGCCATGTATCCGGATGATGGAGAAGATACGGAAACCCTGTTCTCCCATGCTGACCGTGCCATGTTTTTTGCCAAGGCGCAGGGGCGCAATCAGGCATGTTTCTTCCGCGACATGACCATCAAGGGCATCGACAAGCAAGAACTCTACATCCAGAACCGTCTCGCCAGCGCCGTCAATTCCAACCAGATACAGGCCTGGTTCCAGCCCATCTTCTCGGCGAGCAACGGACGCTGCACCGGCGTCGAAGTGCTGGCGCGCTGGCACGACCAGGAGCAGGGCTGGATTTCCCCCGAAACCTTCATCCCGATGGCGGAAGATCTCGGACTGATTCACGAACTCGGGCACCAGATCCTGCTCGCCAGCCTCGCAGCCGCCAGGCGCTGGCAGGAAGCCGGGTTGGCCCTGACCCTCGCCATCAACGTCTCCAAACGCCAGTTGTTTACCCCGCACTTCACGGAACACCTGCGGGAAGAGGCCGCCAAACACCAGATTGCACCGCAAAATATCATCCTCGAAATCACCGAGAGCCTTGCGCTGCTGGATGTGGAACATGCCGCCGATCGCCTTCAGGAACTGAAACAGTATGGCTTCTGCATCGCCATTGACGACTTCGGCACCGGCTATTCATCCCTTTCACATCTACATGAAATGCATGTGGATGAACTCAAGATCGACATTTCATTTGTACGGCGCCTGCATGAAGCCAGCGGCCTGTCCATGACCCAAGCCATCATCAACCTGGCGCGTGCCCTTGACCTGAAAACCGTGGCAGAAGGAGTGGAAACCGCGGAAGCAGCCAGCAAGTTGCGAGAATTGGGTGTGGACAGCCTGCAGGGTTACCATTTCGCCGAACCCATGCCCGCCGGGGATCTCGAGCACTGGCTGAAAGAACAGATGCATCAGGACGCCCCGCTCGACAGCACCACAGCCTGAGCCTCGAAGCAAAGGGCGCCCAAAAAACCGGCTTTTCCAAGCCGCTGGTTTTAGCGTAAAATCGCCGCTTCGCCCCGGTAGCTCAGTGGATAGAGCAACCCCCTCCTAAGGGGTAGGTCGGACGTTCGATTCGTCTTCGGGGCGCCATCTTCACGGTAGTAACCACCAACCTAACCCGTCACAACCACCCTGTGAAGGCCGTAACTACGTGGGGTACTGTCACAAGTTTCGTCACAAGTTTTTGGCCCCCGCGTACTGATCAATCCCTCGCAGCGCCCTCTCGCCTATCTTCGATTTCGGCGCCCGACTCGGCGGCTTGAACACGCCGGTACTTGAGATAGCCAATAAAATCCAGCACCTCGCGCGCATCAGTTTCAGGCAGCGATTGTACTTCCTCGACAATTTTTTCCATCGAGTTCATGGCCATGTTCCTTCACATGGTTTTCCTGTGTTTAACCACATCCGCCGCCAAATTATAGCCCGGCAAGCCACATTTATACCCCGTCTGCTTGATCGGCAGCACTTCTGCGGTGCCTCAGCTCTGCCGCCGCCATCATGCAGTGTTGACCGGCTGCCACGCCGGGTTGAGGCCAAGGCGCGCATAGATGGCCGTGACACTCCAGTTCTTCAGTGCTCACGTAAAGGGCGCATTCTCAAGGTTTATAGGCTATGCAAAATGGGCTGCTTATGGCACAATCAAGAACAATTCCTATTTACATAGCCCGATCACAAATGACCACGGTCAGCCTTTCCACTCTCAAGCCTGGCGAAATCGCCGTGATTGCTGCATTGCACACCGACGAAGCACTCTATCACCGCCTCGCCGCAATGGGCTTCCGTATCGGCAAAAACATCGAATTGGTACGGCGGGCGAAATTTGCCGGCCCCCTGCACGTCAGAATCGGTACCACCGACATCATGTTGCGGCGCATCGATGCTCAATGCATCGACGTCACGCCAGCCACCCGTATCCAGCAATGAAGCGCGTTGCCCTGCTGGGGATGCCGAATACCGGCAAATCCACCTTCTTTAACCGCCTGACCGGCGCATCGGCACGGGTGGGTAACTGGCCCGGCATCACCGTGGAGCTGATGAGCGCAAAAGTGTTGCTCGGCGGCGCCATGGTGGAAATCATCGATTTGCCTGGCGTGTACGATATCCATGGCTTTTCGGATGACGAACTGGTGGTGCGGCATTTCCTGGAAAACAACCCGGTGGACCTGGTGCTGATCATCCTCAACACCACCCAGATCGAGCGCCAGTTAAGCCTGGCCTTGCAGCTCAAGCAGCTCGGACTGCCAGCCATGCTGCTGCTCAACATGTCCGACGAAGCCAAAAAATTCGGCGTCACCGTCGATGTCGAAAAAATGGCCCAGGCGCTGGCCATGCCGGTTGTGCTGCTATCCGCCAAGTATGGCAGCGGCTACGATCATGCCTATCAGGCCATCTCCAGCGCGATCCAGTCAAGCCAGCCTGCCAATACCCAGGAAATTCGCGACAAACTTAAACTCGAAAACCAGATTGAAGCCAAGATGGAAAGCGTGCTCCGGCACGCAGTGCAGGTGCCAACCCAAATGACGGACAACCTGACCACCCGGCTGGATTCCCTGCTGCTGCATCCATGGCTGGGATTGCCGTTGTTTTTCGGTGTCATGTACGTTCTGTTCCAGGCTATTTTCCTTCTCGGCAAACCGCTACAGGACGGCGTCGCATGGGCACTGGGGCTGTTCCGCGGCGAGATCCTGGAACATCTGCTGCTCAACCTGCCCGCGCCGGTGCAGGGCCTGCTGCTGGACGGCATCTACAACGGTGTCGGCACGGTGGCTGCCTTTGTGCCCATCATCGTGCTTTTCTTCCTCTTCATGGCGCTGGTGGAAGACAGCGGCTATCTGTCGCGCGCCGCGTTCCTGATGGATGCGCTGATGGCCAAGATGGGGCTGGACGGACGCAGTTTCGTCATGATGCTGATGGGCTTTGGCTGCAACGTACCCGCGCTGATGGGCACCCGCGTGATGCGCTCGCGCAGCCTGCGCCTGCTGAGCATGCTGGTGATCCCCTTTTCGCTTTGTTCCGCCCGGTTGCAGGTATTTGTCTTCATCACCGCCGCGCTGTTTGCCCCCAGGCATGCCGCTCTGGTGCTATTCAGCCTCTACCTGTTCAGCTTTGCCGCCGCCCTCCTGACCGCTCTGCTGTTCAAGAAACACTACAGCAACAGCGAGCCTTTCATTCTCGAACTGCCTCCCTACCGTCTCCCCACCTGGCGCCAGATTGTGTTGCGCGGCTGGCACGAAGTCCGCCACTTCCTCAACCGCGCCAGTAAATTCATCATTGCCGGCGTGGTGCTGGTATGGCTTCTCACCCATTTCCCGCTCCATGCCACCCCGGCAGGCAGCGACACCTGGGCCGGCATGATCGGCGGCTGGCTTTCGCCCATCCTCGACCCGCTCGGCATCAACCAGCAACTGGCCATCGCGCTGATTTTCGGCTTCGTCGCCAAGGAAATCGTGATCGGCTCGCTGGCGGTCATCTACGGCCTCGAAGGCACGGCGCTGATGAGCACCATGGCGCAGCAGCTGGACTGGGTGCAGGCTTATAGCTTCATGCTTTTCACCCTGATTTACACCCCCTGCCTTTCCACCCTGGCCACGCTTAAAAACGAGTCCGGAAGCTATCCCTACACTGCGCTGGCGCTGGCCTGGCCACTGGCTCTGGCCTGGGTTTTGAGCTTTGCCTTTTATCAAGGTGCACGGGCCTTGGGTTACTGACCCGGCATCTTTGGAAAAATCAGGCAAAGGTGTCCGACATCAGATTGCCGAACCATTTGAACATTTTCTCGTAATGCTCACTCGATGCCTCCCTTGCTTCGGCGAAAGAAGCAGGGACGGCCTCCATTCTGCCGAAACCCGTGCTGCCCGGAAGAGGGGGCTTATAAGCATAGACCACGCTTAACCAGGATGCCGTCTTTGCCGTTATTGGCGAGAAACAGGCAGAATTGGTCACTGGCGATGGATCTACCGCGCGCCCGCTCAGAATGCGCACGATGGCATCGGCGCAGACCTTGCCCTGCGCGTTGGCGAGATGCCCGGCCATGGGCTGGGGGGACGCTGCCGCGGAATCGCCGATCACGTGGATGGCTGGCGCAATGGTGGACTCATAACTGAGAACATTCACGCTTGCCCGAACACTGCCAAAGGGAACCAGACCCGCATCCATGACGACTTTGGCGGCAGTCTGGGGTGGAATGACATTCAGAACACTGGCACGAATGGTGCCGACATTGGTCTGCAGGGTTCGGGTTGCAACATCGATGCCGGTAATCACGGCACCCGGGTAATACTCGATGATTCCGCCATATATTCCCGCAAATGCAGTCGAGAAGCCGTGTCTTTCCGCCACAATGTCAGGATTGGCGTCCAGCACGATCACTCGTGCCCCGCGCTTCTTCTTTTTCAGATAATCGGCGATGACGCAGGCACGTTCGTACGGCCCCGGTGGGCAACGATACGGCGCGGGGGGGATGGTAATGACAACGGTACCGCTGGATGGCATGTTGGCAATCTGATTGCGCAGCGCCGTCGTCTGCGCCCCCCCAATCCATGCGTGAAGTGGCAGCTGGCTGTATGAAAGCCCCTCCAGGCCGGGCAAGCCGCTGTAATCAAATTCAATCCCGGGTGCAAGCACCAGCCGGTCATACGGATACCAGGCATTCCCGGCCCTGATCCTTTTTTGCGCTTTATCGATATCACCCCCACTGACCGTACCTTGCACAACATTGATGCCATACACATTTTTTAGCGTGTCATATTTGAAGGTAATCCGGTCCATCGTGGTGGAACCGTTAAGCACCAGATTGCTCAGGATGCTGGATGGGTAATCCGGATTCTGCTCCACCAGCGTCACCTGAACCTGGCTTCCGCCCCACAGGCGCAGGAATTTCGCCACGGTGGCGCCGGCCATGCCGCCACCGACCACCACCACCCTGCCGGATGCACCGGTTGGCCCGGGCACGCTCGCTGCGATATGACGGCTTAAGACGTCTTCATCCTCAGAAAAGGCTCGCCCAGATAACAATCCGAGTGCCGAACCACCAAGCAACCCAATGAACTGCCTACGTTTTATCATTTATTTTCTCCTGGCAGGAAACTGAAATTATCAGTGTGGCAATTGTGAAAAATAGACCGAAAGCTCCCACAATTGCTGATCGGTATAGCCTCTGACATGGGAATTCATGATGCTGTCTTCTTTCGTTTTCTGGCGCAGTTCGAGCATTTTGTAATACATGCTCGAGGCCGACTCTCCTGCAAGGCTTGCCAGGCCCGCAACCGGCCGGCCATCGGTGCCGTGGCACTGGAAGCAATTGGAAGCAAGCAGTCTGCCCGGCACCACGGTTTCAGCCGCTACCACCTGGGACAGGGCTAGAAGCGCCAGGGGAAATGCTGTACGGACAAGGCAATGCATGACGAACTCCTTTTCCACAAGGGGAGCATCAACATGCGCTTTTTTTTCACCATGAATAAGTGGGCATGGACCGCACATGAACACAGGAAAGACAGTAATAAATCAGGCGGGGTGTAGAGGCGCGTGACAAGGTCTGAAATGCGCGCAGGCTTGAAGCCATTACCGGGAAACCAGCGGAACGAGCCTGTTGTCAGCGTTTACGCGCGACAGAGGTGCCCGGAATAAACGAATTGCCGAGAAAAACCTGCCCGGCTACGAGGGGGAAATATCCGGCGTATCAGCGTACGTTACAGGGCAGAAGATTTACTCTGCAAGGCAATCAGATCTTCCAGCGGCTTGGGGTGTTCGATTCCATAACCTTGCGCAAAATCCACGCCCATTTCACGCAGTTTTTCCAGAACCGCGTCATTTTCGACGAATTCCGCGATGGTCTTCAGGCCTATTACATGCCCGACCTGGTTGATGGAAGACACCATCGCCTCATCTATGGCGTCATCCACCATATCACGTACAAAGGAACCGTCGATTTTCAGGTAATCCACCTGCATGTTCTTGAGATAAGTAAAGGATGACAGGCCGCTGCCAAAATCATCCAGCGAGAAGCGGCACCCGTGAGAGCGCAGTTCGCTGATGAAATCCGTAGCCTTGGTCAGGTTGGTGATGGCCGCAGTCTCGGTAATTTCGAAACAGACGTGTTTGTATGGCACCTTGTACAGCGCAAACTGGCGCTTGATGAATTCGAGGAAATGCTCATCGCACAGCGAAGGCCCGGACAGGTTTACAGTGAACGTGTGGCACTTTTTTTCCTCGGATTTAATGCATTCGGGGAAAACTTTCCAGTACAAGCCGAATGCCGAACTCACGACCCAGCGATCGATCGAAGGCATGAGGTTATAGCGCTCGGCTGCCGGAATAAATGCCATGGGGGGAACAATCTGGCCATCATCGTCGATCAGGCGCAGCAGAATTTCAAAATGCTTGCCCTCATGATCCGGCTCCTGAAGCGGCATGATGGTCTGGTAATAAAGCCGGAAACGGTTTTCCTCGATAGCATGAGTAATGCGCGCCACCCAGTTCATTTCTCCCTGACGCTGAACCAGATCGCCGTCCTCCTCCCGATACAGATGAACGCGGTTGCGCCCCTTGTCCTTGGCGGCGTAGCACGCGGCATCGGCACAACTGAGTACGACATCGAGTGACCCCGTATCCTGATTGATGGTCACCAGGCCAATACTGACCCCGATAGCAAAGGACTGTTCCTTCCACACAAAATGGAAATCCTTGACTGTCTGCCGCAACAGATCGGCAACAAATTCGGCCTGTTGCGGTGGACAGTTATCCAGCAGCACCCCGAATTCGTCACCGCCCAGCCGTGCCAGGGTATCGGTATCGCGCACCTTGCTCTGCAACAGCAGGGTCAACTGCCGCAACAGCTCGTCACCTGCCACATGGCCACAGGTATCGTTGACGATCTTGAACTGATCGAGATCCAGGTAGCAAAGCGCATACATCCGCCCACTTTCACGCGCAATCGCAAGCGCCCTCTCCAGCCGGCGCTCGAATTCGCGCCGGTTGACCAAGCCGGTCAGCGCATCGTGAGAAGCCTGATAGGACAGCCGCTCGGTGGCTTCGTCAATGCGCTCCTGCATCCGGTCCTGGGCCATCTGCAGCGCCACCGCCATGGAATTCACGCCACATTCGAGGGTACGCAGCTCTCCCCCCGAATTCTCGCTGACACGCACCTCAAGATGCCCCCGGCCAAGCTGGTCAACCGCCTCTGCCAGGCGCTTCACCGGCTCAGTCACATCCCGGCTCATGCGCACCGCCAGCAGCGCGCTCGACAGCAAACCCAGAAGGGAAATAAGCAGGCCATTCAAAATCAGTAATTGCTTGTGACCCTGAGTGCTGGCACGAGATAGCTCCAGGTTCACCCGGCCCAATATTTTCCCCTTGGGAGAAGCGCCCGGACGCGCGCCGCCAGGTGCAAAATCATCCACCTCGGTCTGGCTTTGAAACACCGGGGCACTGAAACTCAGCACGGCCCCCTGCTCGGCCACCGCAATGTAGAAGCCCGCGCGGTGATCGCTCAATATTGGCGGCCCCTCGGATTTGCCGCGGGTGGCCAGAATGGCTCCATCCATATCGGTGATGGTGACGGCGGTGACATCCACCTCCTGCATGGCGGAGTCAGCCAGGCTCTGCAGGATTTCCCGGTTGCCGGAAAACACCCCGAACTCACTTGCCGGAGCCAGTTGGCGTGCAATGGCCAGCCCGCGCTCGTGCAAGGACTGCTCCAGGCTGCGAATACCGGAAGCGATGAAATACACCGCCAACAGAAAGGCAATGCCCGCTGCCGGCATCAATGCCAGAAAAAGCACCCTTTTTTTTATGCCCCAGTCTTTCATTGCGATTCTGAAGCTCGCTTCAATTTCTGGAACAGGGATATTTCATCACCGATACTCAGGCCCAGGGAACGCGCCACCTGGTAATTGACGCTGACAGAGAAGTATTTGGGATATTCGGGAGGAGGCAGCCATGCTGGCAAGCTTGCCAGCACGCGCAAAACAATATCCCCGGCTTGCCGTCCGGCCTGCTCGGGCGTGGTGTGGACAGAAGCGAGCGCCCCGGCTTTGACATAGGCATGCGAAAAACCGATGACTGGATCCTGGTAGCGGTAGGTGGTCAACAACAGGCTTTGCACCGTGCCCTTGTTGAACACCAGCGGATCAGGCACAGCCAGCAGAACATCACTCTCGGCCAGCACCCGTTGCAGAGCCGGCAGCAACTCCTCGGCGGCGCTGATTTTCTCCACAGCCAGGCCCAGCCTGGTTTCGCTGGCTGCGGCCTGCAATGATTTCAGCGACCCCACGGAATCGGGGCCGAGTACCACGCCAACACGTCCGCGATCCGGCATTGCCAGACGGATTAATTCCATCTGGCGCGCCAGCGGCTGATCAAGAAATACCGCAGAAAAAAATCTGTGCTCGCGTTGCCGGGCAATTTTATCAAAGGCCTGGCGCGGAATCAGCACCGCCAGAACAGGGGTTGGCAAATTCTGAAGTGCCAGTTCCTGTGCCGCTCTAACGCCAACGGCGACGATCAGGTCCGGACTTTCCCTGAGAAAATCGATCTTTTCCTCGGGCCGCGAATAAACATTGACTACCGCTTTTGTGCCGCCCTGCTTCAATGTCGCGCGCAAACTGCTGGCGGTATCCTGATAAGGCGCAGATTCGTCGCTCAATACAATGGCAATATTTGCCGGCGCGGCACAGAGAGCGCCCGCCCAGGCCATGCCAAGAAACATGATGATGCGAGCAAGCAGGGAGGGGAAATGCAGCTTAGTCACGCTGCATCGCCATTTTCCATACACACACACCGCGGCTCGACTTGTCCAGATCCTCAAGGTAAGCGGCATGAGCCGCCAATTCATCCTCACCTGCCGGCAGGACGCGCAGCCTCGTGCGCTCATGCTGTCCCCGGCCAACATTTTTTGCCCGCACCGGCGCCGTCTCGATCATCAGGCTCTCCTGGCCACGCGTCATGGCGAGATACACTTCCGCCAGCAGTTCGGTGTCCACCAGGGCGCCGTGCAAAGTACGCCTGGAATTATCGATCTGATAATTGCGGCACAGGGCATCAAGGTTGTTTTTCTGCCCCGGACGCAGCTGTTTCGCCATTTTCAGGGTATCGGTAATGACCGGGCAGTAATGCTGGATCGGCTCCATCCCGAGCAAACCGAGTTCGTAATTGAGAAAGCCGACGTCGAACGGGGCGTTGTGAATAACCAGCTCGCCCCCATCCACGTAATTCAGGAAATCCTTGACGATATCGCGGAACAACGGTTTGTCCTGCAGAAATTCCAGGCTGATGCCATGCACCTGCTGCGCACCAGGATCGATTTCCCTCCCGGGATTGAGATACTGGTGAAAATGATTGCTGGTCAGCTGGCGGTTCACCATCTCAACCGCTGCGATTTCGATAATGCGATGCCCCTGGCTGGTTTCCAGCCCGGTAGTCTCAGTATCTAGAATAATCTGGCGCAAACTTTGAACGCTCCATATTTCATTTCAAACCAAATAATCCATTAAATTTCAGGTCGGGCTTTCTCGCCAGTGCGAGCAGCTTTGCTGCCGCTCGCGGCGGGGACACTCCTTGCGGGTGCAGCCCGAAATCTCGGGCTGAAGCCCGACCTACAAACTGTTGATTTCCTTGCATGTCAAATCTCTAACGGATAATCCGGGTTCAAACCACACAATATTTCAGGCTTCATGGGCGGACAATCATTCTGCCCGGCCAGCAAACCCTGTCGCTCAACGGGCCTCGGCAATGGCTTCGACACCTCGATTGGCCAATTGATCAGCGCGCTCATTCTCGTCATGGCCCGCATGGCCCTTCACCCAAAACCATTCCAGTTGATGCTGCGCGGCCAGTTGGTCCAGCTCCTGCCACAAATCCACATTCTTGACCGGTTTGTTGTCGGCTGTCCGCCAGCCACGCCGCTTCCAGTTGTGGATCCATTCGCTGATGCCCTTCTGGACGTATTGCGAATCGGTATGCACGCGCGCCCGGCAGGGGCGGCTCAAAGCCTCCAGCGCCTTGATCACCGCCATCAATTCCATCCGGTTGTTGGTGGTGTGTTGCTCTCCGCCAAACAGTTCCCGCTCCTGGCCGCGGAAGCGCAACAAGGCACCCCATCCGCCGCGCCCCGGGTTTCCCTTGCACGCGCCGTCAGTATAGACGTCCACGATGCTGGCGTCATCAGACAATCCCTGATTCTGTTGCGAAAAATCAATTTGCTCCTGATCCCGGGTGCTGCTTCTTTTGATCATTTATAAAACCTCTTGCTGGCTGAACGATTTTTGGGCTGCGGGCGCCAGCCCCTTGCGCGTGGCCAGAGACTCATTCCAGCCCGGCATGATCAGGCGCATGCCCTGCACTTTCTTTTTCGCCTGAATAAAATAAACACCGCCAGCGAGTGCCCACCAGCGATCCCCCGCATTTTCCATGAAGTGAAACTTGCCAAGCAAGTGCTCTTGCTGAAATGGCGGCTCGTAACAGCACATGCGTCCACCCACCACTTCGAATCCCAGCAATGCCAGCCAGTCCTTGAGGCGCGACAGGCTGATAAAACGTCCACACCAGGGATAATTCTGCCTGTTATTGGGCAGCATCCGCCATAAACCCCACAGGCTGAAAGGGTTGAAGCCACTGATGATCAGGTTTCCCTCCGGCATCAGCACGCGTTCGGCTTCACGCAGAATCTGGTGCGGATGGTTGCTGAACTCAAGCAAATGGGGCAACAACAGCAAATCAATCGACTGACTGGCAACAGGGAAGAATTCCGGCTCCATCCGCAACGCCACCTCCCCCTCCTTGCCGCCTCTCAGGCGAGCCGGAATCCGGCTGGTACGCAGCAGGTCATGATCCAGCAGCCCCAGCTGAAGGGCATTGAAGCCAAAAATATTGGCCGCCACCTGATCGTAGTAAGCCTGCTCACGCCGCAGCAAATACTGGCCGAGCGGCGTTTCAAGCCACGCCTTTTCACCTGCACTTGACATTCAGGCGGCTCCGGCCAAAGATAAAAACATGATTGAAATTATTCCCATCCCCGCATTTGAAGACAACTACATCTGGCTGATCCGTGATCAGGCTTATGCCGCCGTGGTGGATCCAGGCGATGCCGGTCCCGTCATGGCGTATTTACGTCAGCACGGCCTCAAACTGACTGCCATTCTCATTACCCACCATCATGGCGACCATTGTGGCGGAGCCAGGGAACTGGGGCAGCATTTCGACTGCCCGGTGTATGGCCCGCGCCGGGAAAAAATAACCGCCACCACGCAAACCGTGGCCGAAAACGACACCCTCACGCTTCCTGGACTGGGCGCCACGTTTCACGTCATTGACGTGCCCGGCCACACCCTGGGCCACGTCGCCTATTATGGGATAAATTCCCTGTTTTGTGGCGATGCACTGTTTGCCTGCGGCTGCGGACGGCTGTTTGAAGGCACGCCGGAACAGATGCAGTCATCTCTGGCAAAATTTGCCGCACTGCCCGATGAAACAAAAGTTTTCTGCGCTCACGAATACACTCTCGACAATATCCGCTTTGCCAGAATCGCAGACCCCGGAAATGTTGCGCTGCAAGAGAGGGAAATACGGGAGCGGCAAACTCGTGCGCAAGGATTGCCCACCCTGCCCTCGACCATCGCCCTGGAAAAGAGCACCAACCCCTTCCTGCGCTGGGGCGACCCGCATCTCATTGCAGCGGCGAGCCAATTCGCCGGCCACCCGCTGAACAGTCCGGCCCACATATTTGCAGCCATCCGGCAGTGGAAAGACAAGCTCGATTGAGGCATTTCTTCTTGACCTGAGCACTCAAAACTCATTACCATCGAAGGGTTTTTACCTCTCCAAAAAAGCCCGAACGCATGCGAGCACGGTCAGTCCTCTTCCTTCTTTGCCTGATCACCAGCGCCAGTCAGTCAAGCGTGGCTGTCGCCGAGGATAGTTACGCAGCGTTCACGAGCGGCTTCACCTTCACGCAGAGCGAGGCGAACGAACCAGGCAAGCCTGGCGAGCAGGATTCCGCCAGCCTTGAACCCGGTGAGGGACAACTGAGTCTGCGCCCGTCGGAAAAAATCAGCTCCGACATCCTGCCGCTACAGCTCGAATCACTAAAGAACGACCCCAAGGACTTGTGGGAACGCATCCGTTCCGGCTTTCAGCTGGCCGAACTAGGCAGCCCGCTGGTCCAGGAACACGAGGCCTGGTATGCCAACCGGCCGGATTATGTGCAGCGCACGGTGGAGCGCAGCCAGCGCTATCTGTTCCATATCGTGGAAGAAATCGAGAAACGCGGCATGCCGACCGAAATCGCACTGCTGCCCATCATCGAAAGCGCCTACAACCCCAAGGCCTACTCCACCAGCCACGCCTCCGGCATCTGGCAGTTCATCCCTTCCACCGGCAAGCACTTCGGCCTCGATCAGAACCTGCTCTACGATGGCCGCCGCGACATCCTTGCTGCCACAGATGCCGCGCTCGACTACTTGCAGAAGCTGTACAACATGTTTGGCAGCTGGGAACTGGCGCTGGCCGCCTACAACTGGGGCGAAGGATCGGTGGGCCGCGCCATTGCCAAAAATCAGGCCAACGGCGAGCCAACCGGCTATCTCAGCCTGCGCATGCCGCCGGAAACGCGAAATTACGTACCCAAACTGATCGCGGTCAAGAATATCATCATGAATCCGGCCGCCTATGGCCTGACGCTCAACAGCATTCCCAACAGCCCCTACTTCGCCTCGGTAAAACTCAAGCAGCACATGGATGTCGCCGTGGCAGCACGCCTTGCGGAAGTTCCGCTGGACGAATTTGTTGCCCTCAACCCGGCATACAACAAACCCCTGGTTGCCGGCATAGGCAAGCCTACCCTGCTGCTGCCGGTGGACAAGGTCAACAACTTCTCGCTCAACCTGGAAAACTACGAACGGCCACTGTCCTCCTGGCAGACCTATACCCCCGGGCGAGGGGAAAAGTTGGCCGCAATTGCCAAGCGTTTCGGTATTTCACTGGCCCGCCTGAATGAAATCAATGCCATTAAAGGCCGCAAAAAGCAGTCAGTTACGCAGACCCTGCTGATACCCGTGGCCAAACCGGGCAAAACGACGACACTGCTGGCCCACATCCCGGAACCCGAAGCGGCGCATGAAACGCTGGCTGAAACGGGCAAATTGACTCACACCGTGGCCAAGGGCGACACCGTACTCAGTATTGCAAAACGTTATGGCATGACGGTCGCCCAGCTCAAAACGCAGAACCGCCTCAAATCCAGCAGTATTGCCAGAGGACAGAAGCTGACCGTGCTGGCCAACAGCAAGCAGAAGACGGAAAAACCCAGCTCGCCAGGAACAAACCCGAAGCGGCCAAAGCACTCAAGGTGGCAAAAAATTCCGCTGCGAAAGGCAATCACACGCGCTATGTCGTCAAGCGTGGCGATACCGTATTCAGCATTGCGCGGCGCTTCGATGTCGCGGTGAACGATCTGCAACGCTGGAACAAGATACCGGCCAGCAACAGCCTGCAGCCGGGCAACATCCTGAGGGTTTACGAGCGCGAAAGCTGATCAGATCCACGACAGCCAATCAGATCAGCGAAGCCCGCAGCAAAGTGCGGGTATATTCCTGCTGAGGCGCCTCGAACAACGCCTCTGTTTCACCCGCCTCCACCACTTTCCCTGACTGCATCACGATCATGCGATGCGCCATGGCGCGAATCACGCGCAAGTCGTGGGTAATGAACAGATAACTCATGCCATGCCGCTGCTGCAAGCCACGCAGCAAATCCAGCACCTGTTTCTGCACTGACACATCGAGCGCGCTGGTAGGCTCGTCCAGCAGGATCAGCTTGGGTTCCAGCACAGCCACGCGCGCAATCGCGATGCGCTGGCGCTGCCCGCCGGAAAACTCATGGGGGTAGCGCCACAGCATGGATTCCTCCAGCCCCACCTCGTCCATGATCGCCAGGATGCGCTCGCGGCGCTGCCGCCTGTCGAGCTGGGGGAAGTGGATACCCAGGCCCTCGCCCACGATCTGTTCCACCGTCAGGCGTGGCGATAGCGAGGAGTAGGGGTCCTGGAATACAACCTGGAAATTACGCCGCAAAGGGCGTAGCTGGCGCTGATTGAGGATGGCAATATCCGCCCCGTCAAAACTGATATTCCCGGAGCAATCCTGGAGCCGCAGCAGGCACATGCCAAGGGTGCTCTTACCCGACCCCGACTCGCCCACGATACCCAGCGTCTCGCCGCTGCGCAGGGACAAGCCCGCATCATCCACCGCACGTACCGATCTAACCGTGCGCCGGAAAAACCCCGTCCTGGATGAAAACACGCAATTGACGCCGTTCGCTTCCAGCAAGGCCGGCCTGGCTTCCAGAGCCTGGACTTCTTCGTCGCTCACCAGGCGCTGTGGCTGGCTTTGCAGCAAATGACGGGTGTAAGGATGCTGCGGCGCGGAAAACAGGTCCGCCACGGGTGCCTGCTCGACAATCTGCCCCTGCTGCATCACACAGATACGGTCGGCAAAGCGCCGCACCAGGTTCAGGTCATGCGTAATCAGCAGCACCGCCATGGAAAATTCTTTCTGCAAATCCTCCAGCAGTTCCAGTATCTGCGCCTGGATCGTCACGTCCAGCGCGGTGGTGGGCTCGTCGGCAATCAGCAGTTTTGGGCTGCAAGCCAGCGCCATAGCGATCATGGCGCGCTGGCGCTGGCCGCCGGAAAGCATGTGCGGGTAGTCATCGAAGCGCTTTTCCGGTTCGGGGATGCCGGTCCGGGCAAGCAGTTCGATCATGCGCTTCCTGGCCGCCGGCTTGCTCATGTTTTCATGCGCCAGCAGGGGCTCCATCAGCTGCTCGCCGATGGAATAAAGCGGGTTGAGGGAAGTCATCGGTTCCTGGAAAATCATCGCGATATCGCGACCACGGATATTTCTCAGTTCTGCCTCGGCCCGCCCCATCAACTCGCGCCCCTGAAAACGGATCGAACCGCCCGGATAGTGCGCCTGGCGCGGATCATGCAGTTGCAGGATGGAAAGCGCAGTCACCGACTTGCCGGAGCCCGACTCGCCGACCAGCGCCAGTTTTTCTCCGGCGTGGATGTCGAAGCTCGCCTCCCGCACCGCATCGGCGTATTGGCCGGGGCGACCGAAGGATACTGACAGGCAATCGATGGCAAGCAGTGGGGCGTGAGGCGTGAGGGGTGAGGGGTGAGGGGTGTCCACTACGCACTCCTCCCCGCTCCGCCCAGCCTGACCGCTTTCCATTTCCACGCCCTCACTCCTCACTCCTCACTCCTCACTCCTCACCCCTCACTCCTCACTCCTCACCCCTCACTCCTCACCCCTCACTCCTCACCCCTCACTCCTCACCCCTCACCCCCTCCTGGTATCCATCGCCTCACGCAATGCCTCGCCGATAAAAATCAGCAGCATCAGCGTTCCGACCAGTACAGCGAAGGTGGTCAGGGATAGCCACCACGCTTCAATGTTGTCCTTGCCCTGAGCCAGCAGTTCGCCCAGGCTGGGCGTGGAGGGCGGCACGCCAAGGCCAAGAAAATCCAGGCTGGTAAGCGCCAGGATGGCGCCGGAAATACGGAACGGCAAAAAGGTGATGACCGGCGTCATGCTGTTGGGCACCAGATGGCGCAGTATGATGGCGCGGTTGGACACGCCCAGGGCGCGCGCTGCTTTCACATAATCCATGTTGCGCCCGCGCAGAAATTCGGCACGCACGTAATCCGCAAGCCCCATCCAGCCGAACAGGGAGAGCAAAATCAGCAGCAGGGTAATGCTGGGCTGGAAAATCGCTGAAAAAATGATCAGCAGGTACAGCTCCGGCATGGAGCCCCATACTTCCATGAAACGCTGGAAGACCAGGTCGAAGCGCCCGCCCAGGTAGCCCTGCAGGGCACCGGCAAGAATCCCCACCAGCGTGCCAACCAGGGTCAGCGCCATGGCAAACAGCACCGAAATGCGGAAGCCATAGATCAGCCGCGCCAGGACATCGCGCCCGCGGTCGTCGGTGCCGACCAGGTTGTGTTGCGATGGCGGCGCGGGATTGGGCAGTTCGGCAAAGTAGTTGATGCTGTTGAAGCTGTAGCGGTTCAAGGGGAACCAGGCCCAGTTTCCCTGTGAAGTAATGCGTTCCACGATAAAAGGGTCGTTGTAGTCGGTCTCGCTGGCGAAATCCCCGCCGAACACCGTTTCCGGATAGTTCTTCACGATCGGGAAGTAATACTCGCCCTGATAGGCCACCAGCAGCGGCTTGTCGTTGGAGATCATCTCGGCGCACAGACTCAGGGCAAACAGAATCAAAAAAACCCACAGACTGACATAGCCCCTGCGGTTGGATTTGAAGCGCAGCCAGGCGCGCCCTGCCGGAGAAATAGCTTTCATCTTAAAAACCCGAGTTCGATAACCACGGAGGGCACGAAGAACACGGAGTAAAAACAACAGATTGCATGGCGTTTGGCATTCACCCGTTGGGTGAGGCCATAAAAGACTGCAAACAGCCTTTCTCCGCGTTCTCCGTGCCCTCCGTGGTTAAAAGAGGTTTCCAGGTTCATCGGTCCACGCTCTCGAACTGGATGCGCGGGTCGATCAGCACATAGCTCAGGTCAGACAGCAGCTTGGCGACCAGGCCCAGCAGGGTATAGAGATACAGGGTGCCGAGCACTACCGGATAATCGCGCTTCAGCACCGATTCATAAGACAGGAGGCCCAGCCCGTCGAGCGAGAAGATGGTCTCGATCAGCAGGCTGCCGGTAAAAAAGGCGCCGATAAATGCCGCCGGGAATCCGGTCACCAGGGGGATCACGGCATTGCGGAAGACGTGCTTGTAGAGCACGGTATTTTCGGAGAGTCCCTTGGCCCGCGCTGTGAGCACGTACTGCTTGCGAATTTCCTCGATGAAGGAATTCTTGGTCAGCATGGTCATCACCGCGAAGCTGCCCACCACCGACGCCGTGATCGGCAGCACCATGTGCCACAGGTAGTCGGTGATTTGGGCGTGCCAGGGCAGCGCAGCCCAGTTATCCGAAACCAGCCCGCGCAGCGGGAACACATCCCAGAAGCTGCCGCCGCCGAACAGCACCAGCAGCAGGATGCCCAGCACGAAGCCGGGAATGGCATAGCCCACCAGGATCACGGTGCTGGTGATCACGTCGAAAGCGGAACCGTCGCGCACCGCTTTGGCCACTCCCAGGGGGATGCAGGTGAGATAGACAATGAAAAAGGTCCACACCCCCAGGCTGATGGAAACCGGCAGCTTGGAGACCACCAGCTGCATCACCGATTTATGGTGGAAATAACTCTGGCCCAGGTCGAAGGTCGCGTAGTTCTTCATCATTTCGAAAAAGCGCACATGCGCCGGCTTGTCAAAGCCGTACAGCTTCTTGAGATCCTCGATGCGCTCCTTGTCCAGCCCGCGATCGCCGCGATACAGCGTTTTCACCCCTCCGCTCGCCTCACCGCCCGCGCCCTGCCCCTTCATCTGGTGGATCAGCTGCTCCACCGGTCCACCGGGCACGAACTGGGTCACCACGAAAGTGATCAGCATCACTCCGAACAGGGTGGGGATCATCAACAGCAGGCGTTTGAGGACGTAAGCCCACATTATTGGCGGCTCCAGCTAAAGCGCAGCATCCACTCGGTAGCCGAATAATACAGCGGCAACTTCGCCGGGAAACCGAATTTGTCCCAGTAGGCGATGCGGTGGGTGGGGACAAACCAGTTGGGCACCAGGTATTCGCTGTTGAGCAATACCCGGTCCAGGGCGCGGGTCGCCGTGACCAGTGCCTTGCGGTCGGGCGCGTAGACGATCTTTTCCACCAGCGCATCGACCACCGCATCCTTGATGCCGATCATGTTGTTCGAACCTTCCTTGTCCGCCGCGCTGGAATGCCACATGTGCATCTGCTCATTACCGGGAGACTGTGATTGGCCGAAGACATGCACGATCATGTCAAAGTCGAACGTGTCGGCGCGACGCTGCCACAGAGCCACGTCCACGGTGCGATACTTGATCGAGATGCCGAGCTTGGACAGGTTGCGCTCGAAAGGGCCGGAAATGCGTTCGAAACCTTTCTGCGCCAGCAGCAGCTCGAATTCGAAAGGCTGACCCTGGGCGTTGCGCAACGCGCCATTGCGGTAGGTCCAGCCGGCTTCGGCGAGCAAGGCCTTTGCCTGGCGCAGGTTGGCGCGCAGTGAACCGGGCGGCCGGGTGGAAGGCGGCAGCCAGGCGCGGGTAAAAACCTCGGGGGGCAATTGGGCGCGGAAGGGTTCCAGCAGCTTCAGTTCGTCGCCCTGGGGAATGCCGGAGGATGCCAGCTCGCTGTTGCTGAAGTAGCTGTCACAGCGTTGGTACTGGTTAAAGAAAAGATTCCGGTTGGACCATTCGAAATCCATCGCCAGCGAAATGGCCTTGCGCACCCGCCGGTCCTTGAACATAGGGCGCCGGATATTGAATATGAAGCCCTGCATGCCGGCGTTGTTGCTGTGCGCCAGTTCCGTCTTCTTGATCAGGCCCCGGTTGAATTTCGGCCCACGGTAATCGCGCGCCCACTGCTTGGAATTGAACACCGCGACAAAATCGAATTCTCCGGCCTTGAAGGCCTCAAGTTGCACCGTCTCGTCCTTGTAGTAAAGGAAGTTCACCTTCTCGTAATTAAACATGCCGCGACGGGAATTGAGGTCCCGGGCCCAGTAGCCGGGATTGCGCCTGAAAGTGATTTTTTTGCCGAGCAAGACCTCTTCCACCTGATAGGGTCCACTGCCCAGCGGGGTATCCGTGACCACCTTGTCAAATGGCTTGCCGCCGCCCCATTTACGGGAAAAGATGGGCATCTGGCCGGTCAGCAAATGCAGTTCAGGATTGACGCGAGCAAACTCGAAGCGCACCGTGCGCGCATCCACCACCACTGCCCGCTTGACGTCCGCCCAATAAAAACGGTACTGGGGGTGGGCAAGCTGGCTCTTCAGGGTATCGAAGGAAAATTTCACATCCTCGGCCAGCACTGGCGAGCCGTCAGAAAAATGAGCCCTGGGGTTGAGGCGGTAGGTGACAGCCAGCCGGTCGCCTGCCAGCTCGATATCCTGCGCCAGCAGGCCATACTGGCTGAAAGGCTCGTCCAGCGACTGTTCCATCAGGGTCTCGAAAACAAGATCGCTTACCCCGGCGGCAGGGATTCCCTTGAGCAGAAATGGATTCAGGCTTTCAAAATTGCCCATAACGGAAAGCACCAGCTTGCCGTGTTTCGGCGCATCCGGATTGGCATAGTCGAAATGCTTGAAATCCGGCGCATATTTGGGTTCATAACCCAAAGCAAGCGATGGCGCTGCCGTAACGCTCCAGGAAGAGGTCAAGAACAGAAAGGAAGCAAACAGATTGAGCATCAATAATTTCATTGCCAATGCAGTGTAGCCTAAAGCCAGCAAACCAGCCAAGCCACATCACCCTGATTCAAATTGGGTTATAATCCACGCCATTCGAAAAAATCACCTGAGGAATCAAGCATGGGATTTCTGAGCAACAAAAAAATACTGATTACCGGCCTGATCAGCAACCGTTCCATCTCTTACGGCATCGCCAAAGCAATGCACCGCGAAGGCGCGGAACTGGCTTTCACCTACCAGAACGACAAGATCAAGGACCGCGTAACGGATCTGGCCCGGGAATTTGGTGGCGAAATCGTATTGCCTTGTGACGTTGCGAGCGATGAAGAAATCACCAGCCTGTTCACCGAGTTGGGCAAGCACTGGGACGGCCTCGACGGCATCGTTCATTCCATCGCCTTCGTGCCGAAACAGGCGCTGGCTGGCGATTACGTGGATGCAGTGACACGCGAATACTTCCAGATCGCCCACGACATCAGCTCCTACAGCTTCGTCGCCCTGGCCAAGGCGGGTTTGCCGATGATGGAAGGCCGCAACGCCGCCCTGCTCACTCTCTCCTACCTGGGTGCCGAGCGCTATGTGCCGCACTACAACGTGATGGGCCTGGCCAAGGCCAGCCTCGAAGCCAACGTGCGCTACATGTGCACCAGCCTCGGCCCCAAGGGCATTCGCGTCAACGCCATCTCCGCTGGCCCGATCAAGACCCTGGCTGCAAGCGGCATTTCAGACTTCGGCAAGCTCCTGAGCTACAACGAAAAACACTCGCCCCTGCGGCGCAACGTCACCATCGAGGAAGTGGGTAATGTGGCGGCATTCATGTGCAGCGACCTCGCCAGTGGCATGACCGGCGAAATCACTTATGTGGATGGCGGCTTCAACATCACCGCGCTGGGGAACGCCGACGAGGTGTAAGTTCAGCGGTCAGCAAAATTATCCGCTGATAGCTGATAGCTGATAGCTAAATATAATTGAACAGCGACAGTCCCTGAGTTTTTATGAATGACTTCTGCGCGGCTTCCAGGATAACTGTCTGCTGTTCCAGGTCGCTGAGAGCCTTGGCGTAGTCGAGATCCTGCAGGGAGGACAGAGTCTGGTCGTATTGCAGAGCAACGTCCTGGCCTGTGCTTTTTACCGAATCGTTTTCCTTCATGCGCGCACCGACTGATGCGCGCACCGTCAGCACCTGGTCCAGTCCGTTGTCGAAGTTGGACAGCGCGGTATTCAGGTTATTCGTCAGGGCCGTCCGGTTGCCCGGCACATTCGCCGTTTCCAGCGCGGCAATCAGATTGTCCAGCGTGGTGAAAATACTCTCGTTGGTGCTGGCCTTGACGGTGAACGCATCACCGTTGGCCGGAGATCCCTTAATATCGAGTTCTGCACCGTAATCGAATGGGGGTTCGGCCCCCTGGCTCTTCAGACTGATGGCACTACCATCGGTATAAGTCCGCGGATAGGGTGCCGCCGCAGGCGCTGCGCCGGTCAATAGGGAAGTACCCGAAACGTTGTCAATAATGTCATAAGTTGTTACGGGCGGGATTGCCGCACTGACTGCAAACTTGATTGTAAAGTCCTTGTTATTGGCCGCCGCATTCCACTTGGCCGGGTCCAGTACCGTCCCAGGGCTAACCAGCCCGGTTCCTGTGTTCGTCGTGCTGGCCGCGGTCACGAAAGAGCCATTACCGTTCTTGATCTGCATGAAAACATCGGAACCGGCATCGCTCACTGCAATCTGTCGCGACGGACTGATCTGCATCAGACGCTGCCCCTGATCGCCGTTATATACCACGCTTCCGGGCACAGTTTCTGAAAATGGGGGCGTCGAGCCCTTATATCCTGAAAACATGTATTGGCCATTGCCATCCGTGCTGTTGGCGATACCCAGCAATTCCTGATAACGCCCCCGCAAATCAGCCGCCAGGCTGGCCAGATTGCTGTTATCCAGGGTGGGATTGCCGGCATTGACGGCAATCGTCCTCACGTCCTGAATCAGGTTGCCGACGCTCACCAGCGCCGATTCCTCCATTGCCAGGGCGCTGGTCACCGAGTCCGTATTCACGTCATACTGGGTGTTGAGCGCCTTCGACTGGGACACTTCCAGCACCCTGGCCGCCGCCACGGGATCGTCCGCGGGCGTGAGAATGCGGCGTCCGGTGGCAACCTGCTGCGAGGTCTTGGTCAGTGCCGCGGACTGCTGCTGGATGCTGCCGACCCCCAGGTCATACATCATGCTGGTGCTGATACGCATGGCGAAACTCCTTATTTGCCCAGAGTGAGCAGGGTATCGAACAGGGTGGATGCAATCTGCATCAACTTGGCGGAGGCCTCGTAGGCCTGCTGGTAGCGCATCAGATTGGCCGCCTCCTCGTCCAGGTTGACGCCGGACATGCTCTGCTGCGCCTGCTGGGTTTGCGTGACCAGGCTGGCCTGGGCTTGCGCGGTGACATTGATGTCGCGTGACTTCACTCCCACCGAACTGACGATCTGGCTGTACGCGCTCTGATAAGTCGTATTTGGCAGACTTCCCACGACACTCGCGTCTTTTCCCAGAGTATTTGTTGTCTGCAAACCGGCCAGCAGCAATGCGTTGCGGTTATCGGAAACGCCGTTGGTGTTGGGGCCGACGGTAAACGAATCACCGGCTGCCGGGGCGCCGTTCAAGTCCACCGTCCAGCCATTGTAGGAAACGCTGGCGCCAGCGATGGGGTCATAAACCACGCTCGCGGCAAGCACGGTCGAGGTCGTGACATCAGTCACGCTGAAGTGTGTTGCGTCGATGAACGCAATCGCCACGTTATCCTGCAGATTGGCATTGGTAGGCGGGGGTGGATTTACGCTACCCGCACTGATCGTCCCCGAACCGGTATTGGCGTATGTCGCTGCTGTGCTGATCGGAGCGGCGGCAGCAATTTTTGCCGTGTCCTTGATCGCCACGCTGATGTCCTTGGCACCATCCCGGGTTGGCTGGATCAGCCAGTTATCACCCGTCGAGAATGCAGCGGGTGCGGCAATGGTCAGCCCATCCACCGTTTGCGGCAAGGCGGCATTGGTAAAAAGCGCGGTATTGTCCGACAGGCGCGTCAGCGTGAATCCAGTAGCCGAGCGGGCCAGGGTGTAATCGCTGCTCGTCACGCTGCTGACATCGCTCAGCGTCACGGCAGGCACGCCGGATGCAGAGGCATTCAGCGTATTCGCAACCACCTTGGGTGCAGGTACGTTGAAAAAATCTCCACCTAGTGCTCCATTCAGATCCTGCCCCAGCCGATGCTGGTCGTTGAAGGTTTGTGCCAGGCCAATCGCCACTCGCCCCAGTTCATTCTGTGCCTTGTCCAGTGTTTCACTACGGAAAGCCAGCAGACCACCCAGACTCCCGCCATCCAGGCTGTCAGGAGATAACATCTGGGCTGACCCGCCATAGCCCACATAGGCCACGCCCATGTTTTCCGGATTATCGGGCATGGGTTTTGCGCTCAGGGTCAGGGCCTGCTGCCCTACCACCAGCGCCTGCCCCTTGCCCATGAAGATGTTGTAGCTGCCGTCATCCTGCTTCACCACGCTGACATTGATCTCCTTGTTCAGCTCGGCGACAAGCAGGTCGCGCTGGTCCAGGATATCGTTAGGGGGCTGCCCGTTTCCGCCGGCTTCGGCGAGCACAACCTGGTGATTGAGGGTGGCAATCTGCTGAGCGTAGGAATTGATCAAGCCTACGCTGGAAGTGATCTGGGAATTCACGCCATCGCGCATCTCCTGAAGCCGCCCATCCAGCGACTGAAAACGCGACACCAGCGCCTCCGAGGAGCTGAGCATGCTTTGCCGCGATGGCACGGATGCGGGGTTGGCGGCGACATCGTGCACCCCCGCGAAAAAATCCTGCAACGCCGGTGACAATCCCGCGCTGGGGTCGGCCAGCATGTTGTCGATCTGGCTGATCTGCGCGGAATAGGTCTCAAGATAACTGCTCTTGGCTTGCGCCGACTGGACCTGATTATCCAGAAACTGGCTGTAGACACGCTTGACCGTATCGACACTGGTGCCCTGCCCAAGAAAGCCGGCACCGGTATAAAGCGGCGTGCTGGTGCTCTGCACAATCTGCTGGCGGTTGTAGCCTGGTGTACTGGCATTGGTGATGTTATGGCCGGTCGTGGACAAGCCTATCTGCGCTGCCCGCAGGCCCGTGATGCTGATGCCGAAAATTCCGTCGCTCATTTTGATGTCCTCTGATTTCTTATCGGCACAAAATCAAGAAACTTTATGCCAGCGCCTGGCGCAGGGTGCTGCTATTGATCACGCGCATCAGCTTGTCAGCGTACAGGGGGTCGGTGGCATACCCTGCCCGCTGAAGGCCGCGCGCAAACCCTGATGCATCGAGCGTCTGGTTGAACAGAGACGCATAGCGCGGGCTGCTTTTGAGCAGTCCGGCATAATCCTTGAAGGCCTCGGTGTAGGAATCGTAAGCACGGAACAGCTCCGTTTTCTTCTGCGCCACGCCGTTGACGTATTCGGTTGTCTGCGCTTCCGCCACTGCCCCGCTCCACCCCTTGCCAGCCTTGATGCCGAACAGGTTATGACTGTTGTTGCCCTCGGCATCACGAATTTCCCGTTTGCCCCAACCGCTCTCCAATGCCGCCTGCCCTAACAGAAAATGCACCGGGACACCCAGGGTCTGGGCTGCATCGGCGGCATCCGGCCAGAGCGCATCAACAAAACCGGCGGGGCTGGAAAAGCCCGCCTTGCTGCTGGCTTCCGGCAAAAGATCCGGCGGAACCCCAAGCCCGGACAAAGCCTGCTCCAGCGGGAAGATGCTCATCCGATCCGGTTTTGCCGCCGCAACCGGCAATAGCTGCCGCTCTATTTTGCCGCTTGCCACATTGCTGGCGCCTGCCTGGGTGTCTTTGGGTATCACGCCCTGCATTTGCATCTGGCGCACCAGCATATCCGCCAGGCCAATACCCTTGCCCTTGCTCAGGCTCTGTGCCAGCTGGGAATCCAGCATGCTGGTGTAGAGCTGGGTATTGGAATTATCAAACAAACCTTCTTCGGGAATCGCCTCACGCATGCTCTTCAGCATCATATTCATGAACAGCGCTTCGAACTGCTGCGCCGCAGCACGTGCACCCGCGACAGGGTCGGTTCTCACCTGTAGCCGCAGTTGGCCGACACTTTGAGCATCGAGTGCCAGGCGGGAGGAAATGTCGGTGGCAGAGGAGAGCATGAGCGTCTACAAAGCAGCTTTCATGCCACGCGGAGCGTTATACCTGAAAACCTTAGTTCGATAACCACGGAGTTCACGGAGAACACAGAGGAAAGCCATTTGCGGTCTTTTGTATCCTCACCCAACGGGTGAATGCCCAACATATGCAATCGATTGCGATGCACCGAGTTTGTCGAAGTGTTTTTACTCCGTGTTCTCCGTGAACTCCGTGGTTAACTGAGGTTTTCAGGTTAAATAACTTCCAATTCAGCTCGCAACGCGCCTGCCGCCTTCATGGCCTGCAGGATGGCCAGCAGGTCCTGCGGGGAAGCGCCGACCGCATTCAGCGCCTTCACCACTTCGCTCAGTGATGGGCTGACCGGCAAGGACACCAGTTCGCCTTTTTGCGCCTTGATATCGATCTGCGCATTTTGCGTTACCACCGTTTCGCCTTGTGACAGGGGATTGGGCTGGCTCACCTGCGTGTCGCTACTGATCGTGACCGCCAGATTGCCGTGGGCAACCGCACAATTATCAACTTCCACACTCTGATTCATTACCACTGAACCGGTGCGCGCATTAACGATGACCCTGGCAGCACCATTGCCGGCCATGACTGGCAGATTTTCCACCTGAGACAAAAAGGCCACGCGCTGATTGTTGTCACGCGGGGCTACCACCCGGATCTGCCGCGCCTCGCTGGCACTTGCCGTGCCCGCGCCGAAGCGGCTGTTGATGGCTTGAACTACCCGGTTGGCGGTGGTGAAATCGCCCGTGTTCAATTCCAGGTTGATATAGTCGCCCTGCCCCAACTGCGTATTCACTGCCCGTTCGACGGTAGCGCCAGCCGGAACACGACCGACCGCCAAATGATTGACCTGAGCGCTGCTGCCGCCAGCGGAAGCGCCAACGCCACCCACCAGCACGTTGCCCTGAGAAATCGCATAGACCTGCCCATCCGCTCCTTTCAACGGCGTCATGATCAGCGTGCCGCCGCGCAGGCTTTTCGCGTTACCCAGGGAGGACACGGTCACGTCGATATTCTGGCCGGGCCGGGCAAAGGCAGGCAGACTGGCCGTCACCATCACCGCAGCAACGTTTTTCAGTTGCAGGCTGGACGGCGGCAGGTTAACGCCCATCTGCCCCAGCATATTGATGATGCTCTGCACCGTAAAAGGCGTCTGCGTGGTCTGGTCGCCGCTACCATCCAGCCCCACCACCAGCCCGTAGCCTGCCAGCTGGTTGGTGCGCACCCCCTGCACCGAGGCCATATCCTTGATACGTTCCGCGTGAGCAGCCCCAGCAAGCATTAAACAAACACCAGCCAGTGCCCCGATAAAGTGTTTCATGTTTTTCTCCTCACCCCTCACCCCTCACCCCTCACCGATCTTCTAGAATGGCAATACCGACAGAAAGAAGCGTGCCAGCCAGCCCATGGTCTGTGCTTCATCGATGTATCCGGTGCCCTTGTACTCCATGCGCGCATCCGCCACCTGGGTCGAGGACACGCTGTTGGCGGCGCTGACATTCATCGGATTAACCACCCCGGAGAAGCGGACGAATTCGCCACCCTGGTTGATGTTCATCTGCTTCTCCCCGCTCACCAGCAGGTTGCCGTTTGGCATCACTTCAATCACGGTCACCGCGATGGTGCCGGTAAATGCGTTGTTGGCGCTGCTGTCACCCTTGCCTTCAAAGGTGCTGTCCGAACTGCCGGAAATCGGGGAAGCCAGAATGCTTGGCACAGCCAATCCACCCAGCAATGGCACAGCCATGCTGCTGCTTCCATTACGATCGGCCGAAGAGCTGGACTTTTTGCTGGCGGACATTTTCTCGTTGATGGTGATGATCAGGGTATCGCCCACGTTACGCGCACGCCTATCCTCGAACAGGGAACGGTTGGTGTAGCCCGCCTGATAGATCGATCCGTTGCCGCCCGGCGCTTCCGCGGCCGGGGCCGGGCGCGCCGTCATCGGCTGATGTATGGCAACCGGCGGCATGGTAGTGCAACCTGCCAGCAAGGCCGCAACCAGTACGATACTTTTCAAGCCGTCAAGCATGATCAAACTCCTTGTCAGATCTGCGTCAGGCGCTGCAGCATCTGGTCGGAAACCGTAATCGCCTTTGAGTTGATTTCATAGGCGCGCTGCGTCTGGATCATGTTCACCATTTCCTCCACCACGTTGACATTGGAAGTCTCCAGATAAGCCTGGTTCAGAACCCCGAGTCCATTGGTTCCGGGCGTATTCGCAGCGGGCGAGCCGGAAGCCGCGGTTTCCTTGTAAAGATTTTCGCCCTCGCTTTGCAGACCGGCCGGGTTGATAAAACCGGCCAGTTGCAGGCTGCCCACCTGAGTCGGCGCAGCACTGCCCGCCTGCAGAACGGACACTGTACCGTCGCGACCGATAGTCACGCTCAGGGCATCGGCGGGAATAGTCAGCGCCGGTTGCACCGGATAACCACTGGCAGTCACGACCTGCCCCTGGCTGTCGACCTGAAAAGCGCCGTCACGCGAATAGGCAGTGCTGCCATCCGGCATCAGAATCTGGAAAAAACCCTTGCCGTTTATTGCGATATCAAGTGGATTTTCGGTTTTCTGCAAATTGCCCTGCATATGAATGCGCTCGGTGGCAACCGGCCGTACGCCGGTACCGATTTGCAAGCCAGAAGGCACCTGTGTTTGCTGTGACGACTGCGCGCCCGGCTGGCGCAGGGTCTGGTAAAGCAAATCCTCGAATACCGCACGGCTGCGCTTGAAACCATTGGTGCTGACATTGGCCAGATTGTTCGACACCACGTCCATCTGCATCTGTTGGGCATCAAGGCCCGTTTTGGCAATCCACAGTGAGCGAATCATGTTCTAACCCTCATTAACCATTCAAATTCAAAAGTTGGCTGGCCTTGGCTTCATTGCTCTCGGCTTTCTGCAACAGCTTGGTCTGCAATTCGAAATTGCGTGAATGGGTGATCATGTTCACCAGCGATTCCACCATGTTGACATTGCTGCTTTCGAGCGAATTCGACGCCAGCACGACATTCACATCGGCCGGCGCAGCTTGTCCGCTCTTGAGCCGGAACAGGCCATCCTGCCCCTTCACCAGGTCCGCCTCGGGCGGGTTGACCATCTTGATGCGCCCCAGCGCGGTCACGGAGGTCAGCGTCTGACCGGTCGGAATGGCAGAAACCGTGCCGTCATTGGCCACGGTAATATCATTGTCGGGAGGAATGGCGATCGGGCCGCCATCACCCGTCACGTTCAAGCCATTGCGGGTTTGCAGCACACCGTTCGGGCTGATCTGAAAACTGCCGTTGCGGGTGTAGGCCTCGCTACCGTCAGGCGCCTGCACCGCAATCCAGCCCTTGCCCTGCACTGCCACATCGAGCTCACGGCCGGTATTCTGGATGACCCCCGGGCTGAAGTCCGACCCGGTGGTCGAATCAACCACGAAGGCCCGCGTCCTGGCGCCTTCGCCGTAAACCGGCAAAGCGCGAAAAGCATTGCTTTCGGCGCGATAGCCGGTGGTCGTGACATTGGCCAGATTGTGCGCCGTGGAAGCCTGCTGCCACAGCGCATGCTTGGCGCCAGTCATGGCGATGTAGATCAACCTATCCATTTTTTCCCCTCACCCCTCACCCCTCACGCCTCACGCCTTACCTCAGATTCACCAGGGTCTGCAGCACGGCATCCTGGGTCTTGATGGTCTGGGCGTTGGCCTGGTAGGCACGCTGCGCCACGATCATGTTGACCAGCTCGGCCGTCAGGTCGACGTTGGATTCCTCCACCGCGCCGGATTGCAGCACCCCGAGGCTGGAAGTGCCGGGCGCGCCGATCAGCGCCTGTCCGGAGGCGGGACTTTCCGTCCACTGGTTATCTCCCAGCGGTTGCAGGCCCTGCGGGTTGGCGAAGTTCGCCAGCGCGATCTGGCCCAGGGTATTGACCTGGCCATTGGTGTAACGGCCAAGAACCGTGCCGTCATTCCCGATATTGAAGCCTGCCAGGCGCCCGGAGGCATAGCCGTCCTGGGTCAGCGCATTGACGCCGAAGGGGCTGCCGAACTGGGTTGTGCCAGTGAAATCCAAATTAAGGGTTTGCGTCGGGTCTACGCTTGCCGCTGTCCAGCCTATGGTCTGAGCCGTGCCTGGACCTATGGGTGAGGTCAACAGGCCATCCGTACTGAACACCAGTTGGTCGAATGTCAGTACTGCGCCGCCATTATAAGAGCCGCCATCGATAACACCATGAACATCCCAGGGGCCAGGCACAGCAGGTACGGCGGGGGGACCAACTACGGCAGGGGTATCAGGAGTTTTAGTGAAAAACAAGGTCGCCACATGCGGGTTGCCCAGGCTGTCGTAAATGGTGGTGGAAGTTGAAGAGTTGTACATGTCAGTGGTGGGCTGCACATACGTTGGAGGTACGGTAGCAGGCACTACTGCTGTAAGCGTGGCGGGGAAAGGAGTCAGCGGGGTCGTCGGCGGGGTCATGCGAGAATCCAGATTCACCACAGGTGAGGCGAGCGTCGTTGCCTGCGGGTTGATGTCCGAAGTATTCAACTGCAAATCCCCCAGCGCTCCGGTCACGACTCCTCCAACAGCCTGGAAACCGGTCACATTCAGCCCGCCGCTGGTCACGATATAGCCATCCTTGTCGAGCTGGAACTGGCCATTGCGGGTATAGGTGGCGGTGCCATTATTGCTCAGGACGAAAAACCCGCGGCCGTTGATCGCCACGTCCAGGGTATTGTTGCTGACGCTGATGTTGCCCTGGGTGAACTGTTGCGCCACCGTTGCCACTTTGGTGCCGATGCCCACCTGGCTCGCGCCCGCGCCTGCCAGTGAAGCCGCAAAAACGTCCGCGAACTGGGCTTGCGAAGTCTTGAAACCCACTGTGCTCGAGTTGGCCACGTTATTGCCGATCACATCCAGGTTCTTGGAGGATGCGTTTAGGCCGCTCAATCCGGTTTGAAAACCCATGATATTTCTCCTTACAGAATTTCTTTGACTTCAGACATGGCAACCGGGCCCAGCCCGATTACATTCAGCGTCGCGCCCTGCACCCCCAGGGATACGCTGGAAACCTGCCCCACCGCCAGCGCAGTGGCAGCAACCGCTTTACCGCCTTGCTCGGCAAGCACTTCAAAGGTGTATGCGCCGTCCGGCGCTGCGGCGCCGCTATCGGTCGAACCGTCCCACTGGAACGTGACGCTGCCCGCCGCGCTCTGGGCGCCCAGATCAGCGGTATGGATTACCGCGCCGGAAGCGTCCTTGATATTGACCGTCAACTTGTCTACCGCCTGGGGCAAATCCACGCCACCGTAGGCCACGCCACCGGAAAGCTGCATCTTGTCGCCCGGGACCATGACACCATGACCGACCAGACTTGCCGCCTGAAATGACTGCCCGGCCAGGATAGAAGCCGTCATGGCGCTTGCAGCATCATTGAGCTTGCCCAGTTCGGTCACCGTGGAAAGCTGCGCCATCTGCGAGGTAATCTCGGCGTTGTCCATCGGGTTCAGGGGATCCTGATTTTGCATCTGCGTCACCAGCAGCTTGAGGAAACGGTCTTCCGACTCCTGTGCGGCCGTTTTGGTGGTGGCCGTGGTCGTGGTCAAAGCCGATACTTCATTTACCGTAGTCATGATTTCCGATCTCCTTATTGGCCTAGTTGCAGGGTTTTCTGCAATAGCGTTTTTGCTGTGTTCATCACGTCCGCATTGCTCTGGTATGAACGTGAGGCTGAAATCATGTTTACCATTTCCTCCACCGCGTTGACGTTAGGCATGGTGACATAGCCCTTGGCATCGGCGAGCGGGTTCTTGGGGTCGTACATCAGCTTCATCGGTGCCGGATCATCAATTACCCTGGCCACGCGCACGCCTGCGGCAGCACCGTTGTTGCCGCCCAGCGGGGTGGCGCTGAATACCACCTGCCTGGCGCGGTAGGGCTGCCCGGTTGAACTGGTGGCGCTGTCGGCATTGGCGAGGTTGCTGGCCACCACGTTGAGGCGCTGCGACTGCGCCGTCATGGCGGAGCCGGAAATATCGAACAGATTGAACAGGGACATGTTTATTGACCTCGCAAGGCAAGTTCGACGGTCTTGAATTTGCTGCTGACGCGATCCAGCGCAAACTGGTAGCGGATGGCGTTATCGATGAACTGGGTGCGCTCCACGTCCATATCCACGGTATTGCCGTCGATGCTGGGCTGGGCTGACTGGCGATAAAGGGTTTGCGCGCCAAGCGGGTTGCCGCCCTTGGGTTGCAGATGGCCGGGCGCTGTCGTATTCATGCTCACAGGCTGGCTGGATCCGATGGCCGATTTCAGTGTCCGGGAAAAATCGATGTCCACCGCCTTGTATCCGGGCGTATCGGCATTGGCGATGTTGCCGGCCAGCAACTGCTGCCGGTGGGCATGCAGATTGAGCGCCTTGCTCATGAATCCAATTTCGTCGTCTATCCTGCCGATCATGGCCGCCAACCTTAAAACTTGATGATGGCGTCAATGAAGCACGGATCGTGCCAGTGAGGTGATTGGTATTGTAGGGCGGGTTAGCGGTCTTATCGCGTAACCCGCCAGGCGTTGCATAGCGACACAAACCATTTTTCAATGGGTGCCTGGCGGCACATTTGGCGGGTTACGGCACAAACTCCGTGCCTAACCCACCCTACATTGACTTGCCAAGGGGAGGCCGGGAGGGGTTTGAAGGCGGCAAAAATTGCCGCCACGGCAATTCAGGCCGCCGGGATCACCCGGTTGCGTCCCGCTTCCTTGGCCTGATAAAGCGCCTTGTCGGCGCGGGAGATCATGGCTTCGGCGCCCTCGCCCTCGCCTCTCAGCGCCACCCCGGCACTAAAGGTGATGAGCAGACGCTGGTTGTCATGCATGAAGAAATTCTTGGTGAGATGGCGCTGCACCCGGGTCATGACCTTGACCGCCTCATCCATGCCGGTATCCGGCAGAATGATCACGAACTCCTCACCGCCAAAACGGGCGATGACATCCGTTGGCCGCAGCGCTTCCCTGGTCACCTGCACCAGATGCACCAGGGCTTCATCTCCGGCATCATGCCCGTAGGTATCATTCAGGCGTTTGAAGTGGTCGATGTCGAGCAGCGAAACGCACATCTGCGCCTTCAGTCGATCGGCACGCGAGATCTCGCGTGCGAAAGCATCCGCCATGCCGCGCCGGTTGAGCGTGCCCGTGAGGTGATCCTCATGCACCAGTTCGCTGACCTGATCCAGCTCCGTTTCGAGCTGGCGGATTTTTTCCTCGGCCTCCTTGACCTCCTTGTGCGCCTGAGCCAGTTCGTCGCGAGAGCGAATCATGTCAAGCTGCATCCCGCGGGTGTCTTTCATCAGATCGCCCAGGATCTGGTTAAGCTGGTTGATATCCTCGGTCTTGCTGATCGCCGCGGCATATGTTTCGATCTTGCTGTGGTACTCGCCGGTACTGGCCGACATTTCGGACATGCGGTCGATGAATGTCGACATCATGTTCTTGATGGTGGCCCTGGCCTCCATCAGGCTATGTTTCAGATTGCCCTGCTTGAAAATCACTTCCTTGAAACTGCGCTCGGCGTCATACAGCACGCGGCTGTCCAGAGGCTGGGAAATGATGTCCTGAACGACGGCAATCTGGCCAGTCAGCCATTTATCATCCAGCAGCAGCTCGCTGATATTATCGACCAGCAACCTTAACAACCGCACCAGGCCATCCAGCACCTGCGCATCGGAATCGTTGCGCAATTCCAGCTTGATCCAGAACTGCTTGAGTTTTTTCGCCACCCCCTGAATCGCCAGGGCGTCGCGCGCGGCGCGCGTCTGCTGGGCAAGCAGGATAGCCTCATCACGCAAATCAGGAAAATGGGACAGGCGCGGCGCCACACCGGTCTGAATCGTTTGAGCCAGCATTTCCCGCAATGCTTCCGGAACATCAGCCAGCGAAATTTCCACCCGGGCCACCGGCTCCGGCATTACGGCGGCCGGACCGCCCTGCGCGCCCTCGTCAGGCTCGAGCCCTTCCACCTGCACGCCCGGCTGAGTGGCGGGTTTTTCCCCCCATGAACCAACCAGCGCCTGCAATTTCGTGAACAGCACCGCAGGCTCTTTGGCAAAATTGCTCAATACTCGCCCCAGACCCTCCTTTTTGCGCGACGCGGTCACCCCGCTCTGCTTGAGATCCCATTGACGGATCAACTCGCGAATCAGTTCGGCCCAATTGGCCTCGCTCCCGCTTCCGGATTTCGAAGGCAGGGCCTGATCGCCTTTGACCTGGCGTGCCGGCGTCTGGATGCCGGCGATTTCATCATAAATAGTCTGGTAATTTTCCGGGTTCGGAGCAATCCGCCGTGCCGCCAAAGTTTTGAGGGTTTCGCGGGCGATATCGGTAGGATTAGTAAAGGCAGGCATGTTCAGTTTGGACCGTAGGGGTATTCGCGGGAAGTATAGCACCCGCACTTTTTCAGATACAATCAAGGCATGCCGACGCGCTTCCAACTATTTTTTCTGTTTCTGCTTCTGCCATTTCCAGCGCTCGCCGGCACACAGTGGCAGGAACTCGATACCGTCAGGAATGGCGCCATCCAGTTTGCCCGCCAGCAAAGTGCCGCACAACCAGGAACCGTGTCCGTCACGGCCATACCGCTTGATCCTCGCCTGCGCCTTTCCAGCTGCCAGGCCATCGATTTCTTCATCCCCACCGGAACCCGCTTGTGGGGTAACAGCAACATCGGCGCCCGCTGCAACGCTCCCTCGCCCTGGACCGTTTACATCCCAGTCACCGTCAGCATCACCAGTGAAGTCGTATTCGCCGCCCGTCCTCTCGGACCCGGCCAGACGGTCACGGAAGCTGACATTCTGCTGAAGAATGAAGACATCACCCAGTTTGCCTCAGGCGTCATTACCGACCCCAGACAGGCGCTGGGAAAAACCACCACCATCGGCGTGGCAGCCGGCTATCCGTTGCGCCTGGACATGTTGCGGGCTGCCTACGTTATTCTGCAAGGGCAAAGTGTTAAAATTCTTGCCAGGGGCCAGGGCTTCCAGGTCAACGCCGAAGGCAAGGCCCTGACCAACGCCACGGCGGGTCAAATCGTTTCGGTACGCAGTGGATCGGGGCAGATCATCAAGGGTACAGCGCGCGAAGGCGGCATCGTGGAAGTCCCGTTCTGAATGTATTTCAGAGCCATGCGTCTTTGCTATACTGGCGCGCAGAAATTTCCCCGGCTGCAGCTAAAGTTTAGTTCAAGGATGCCGCTATGACATATAACAAGATTGCCCTGAACAATCAGGATTAGCGCAAAGGAAATATCGTGAAAATAGACAGTTCAACCAGCAAGACCGTTGCCACCCCGAGTGGCGAGCACAAGGTCGTGCGTGACAAACCAGCAACCACTCCGGAAAGCGCAACAGCCGGTAGCGCCACCGAGGTCAAGCTGACCTCTTCCAGCCAGCTCCAGGCCCTGGGCGGGAGCGGCGAAAGCCAGCCGATGGACACTGCCAAAGTGGAGGCCATCAAACAGGCGATTTCCGAGGGACGCTTCAAAATCAACCCGGAAAAGATTGCTGACGGTCTGCTGAATTCGGTCAAAGAACTGCTGACGGACCCCAGGGCCTGATTTGGACCATAAATCAGACACTGCTTTTGCCGTACTGATCAAGGCAGAGCTTGACGGCTTTCAGGAATTTCATCAATTACTGCTACAGGAACAGGGCGCGCTCATCAAAGGCGACACTGACCAGCTCCTGCGGCTTGCGAGCCAAAAATCCGAATTAATTGAAAAGCTGGCCGGACTCGGTGCCCAGCGTCACGGTCTCATAACCACAGCCGGTGGCACAAACAACGCCTCCGGCATCACTGCTTATCTTGACGCCATCAAGGCTCAAGCTTCAACACGCGAACGGTGGGGCAAACTGCTTGATTTGGCCCGGGAAGTTGATCAGCTCAACAGCAGCAACGGCATCCTCATCGACACGCGCCTGCGCCACAACCAGCAAGCGCTTTCCGCGCTCCACAGCGCTGCCAATCCGGCGGCCAGCCTGTATGGCCCGGACGGCCAGATCAGCGCTGCCACAAGCGGACGGCGATTCGATAAAGCCTGAGGAGCAGTCAGCTGAAAGCTGATGGCTGAAATCCGCAAAACCACACCTTACTGCAACACCGTTGTCTGCACTTTAACGTCCGGTTCTATCATGACGGTCACGCGCCGGTTACGCGCCCTGCCTTCATTCGTGTCATTGGGATCGACCGGCCGCTGATCAGCGAAACCAATGGCTCTCAGGCGCGCCGGATCCACGCCATTCTCGATAAACAGCCGCACCACGCTGCTGGCACGAGCAGTCGAAAGCTCCCAGTTGGAAGGATAGCCCGGCGTGGAAATGGGAATGTTATCCGTATGCCCTTCGATCTGTACCGCATTAGGCACCATGGCCACCACCTGCGCCACCGCACTCAATACCTGTATGGATGGTTTTTGCAGCAATGCCTGCCCAGGCGAAAAAAGCACGCTGGCATTGATTTCAACCGAGATGCCGAGAATGCTCTGGGTAACGCGCACATGGCCTTCCTGCACCAGCGGCGCCATCACCTTGAGAATATCGCTGGCGATCCCCTTCATCTTTTGTTCCTGCTGCTTTAGCTTGGCTTCCTGAAGCGGATCGCTTCTCTGCGGAATTTTCTGAGTAATCACGTTGGGCTTTCCAGCCGGAGACAGCGCGGGAGATTCCGTCTTCAAGCGTATTTCATCCTGGCTGGTAGGTGCGCGCTTGAAAGCATCGACAAGTGAATCGCTGAGGACACGATATTTGCCCTCATTGAGAGAGGAAATAGCATACATCACGACAAAAAAGGCAAACAGCAAGGTAATGAAGTCGGCGTAGGAAACCAGCCAGCGCTCATGATTTTCGTGCTCTTCCGGTTTCTTTTTTCTGGCCATGTCATCAGCTTTCAGCCATCAGCTTTCAGCCATCAGCCATCAGCCATCAGCTGACTGCTAACGGCTGACTGCTGACCGCTACAAAATATATCCCTGAAGCTTGGTCTCGATAATGCGCGGGTTCTCGCCGTTGGCAATCGAACCCAGGCCCTCGATCAGCATTTCCCGCATCGTTACCTGATGCGCGATCAGGGCCTTCAGCTTGTTGGCGATGGGTAAAAACAACAGGTTGGCCGAGCCCACGCCATAGATGGTGGCAACGAATGCCACGGCGATCCCTCCGCCCAGCTTGGAGGGGTCGGACAGGTTCTCCATCACGTGAATCAGCCCCATCACCGCGCCCAGAATACCGATAGTGGGCGCGTAACCACCAGCCGATTCCCATACCTTCGCGGCCTGGCGCTGGTGTTCCTCATAGGTATTGATTCCACCTCCAGGGCTTCGCGGATTT